>DATKKO010000030.1:0-3440 GCA_035542955.1 Terriglobales bacterium | reverse complement strand
CGTCGACCACGGGTGGTCGCTCGAAGAGCCGCCGCATCCTCCCTCCAACAGCCTCGTGAATCTCGTGCTCGACCACGGTCTGGTGTACGTCGGGTCCGAGGGCTCGGGAGCGGGCCGATTCGACGGGCGATCGTGGAGGTTGTGGCCATCGGGATCGAGCTGCGCGGCGCCCGATGACACCTGCATGAGCAACCCGACCTGGGTGTACGCGATGACGATGGACCAGAAGGGAAGGAAGTGGTTTGCCTCGTGGGCCAGCGGCGTCGAGGATTTCGACGATCTCGCGGAGCCGCCCAGCTTCCACCACCTGTGGAGCGGCGCGGCCTGGCCGAACCCGCACAGCAAGGCCTGGGCGGCCGCGGTCGATCAGGACGGCGGGCACTGGTTCGGCATGGAGACGGATTGCGATATCGACCAGAGTCCCGAATGCGCGCCGCGCGGGCTCGACTACTACGATACCAGCGGCACCTGGCGCGCGTTTCTCGGGCCTGCCGGGAAGGTGCACAGCATCACCGTGGACGACGCAGGATACGTGTGGGCCGGTTATGCGAATCCGGGGAGGCTGCTGCGATTCAGACCGCCGGTGGACCCGACCGCTCCCGCCATCTTCCCGGGGGCCGATTCTCTGCGCGTGAACGTGGAGGGGTTGGCTGCGCGGGGGCAGTACGTCTGGGCGTTGACCGACTACAGCATCAGCCTGGGTGGGTTGTTCCGCTTCGATCTGTCGGGCCGGATCGACACGACCCGGTACGAGACCATGGACGTGGTCCCGCCCTTGGCGATGCACCCGCTGGACGTGGGCCCCGACGGATCGGTGTGGGTCGGGAGCCGCTCGGGCCTCCGCCGGTTCCCCGCGCCTCCGACGCGGCACAACTTCATCGACTACACCGCGGAGAACTCGCCGCTCGTGGACGATCAGGTCCGTGCGGTACGGGTGGACCAGCAGACGGGCGTGGTCTGGCTCGCCACGGCCGGAGGGCTCTCGCGCTTCGATCCCAACTACGTCCCCGGCGCGGCGGCGCCGCCCTCGCTCGACCTCCGCATCTACCCGAACCCGGCCATGATCACCGAGGGCGCCACGAAGCTCCGGCTGGCGAGGAAGTCCGCGAACGATCCCGGCGGCATCACGTCCGGCACGATCTACGACGTGGCCGGCCGTCACGTGTGCGATTTCCAGGTCGATCTCGGCCGGCCCGACCCGCAGGTCTTCTGGGACGGCCACGACGATGCGGGGCGCCTGGTCCGCGCCGGCATCTATTTCGTGCGGATCCGGGCGGGCAGCCGCGCCACGACGATGCGGGTCGCGCTCGTTCGCTAGGCGCCGTTTGAGAACCTCGGCGCCGCCTTCGGCTTGTGCCCGCCGCGTCGTGGGCGCCCGACCCGCCTGCGGCGTGTGGCCGCCGGATGCAAGGCGCGACGACGCGGGTCCGTGGACCCGGCTGCGCCCATGAGTCCCGTCGCGCGCTGCCTCGACGAGGCGCCGGCGGGCTGGAGCGGGCTCGTCGCCACGGCGGCCGCCGCGACCTGCGCGCACCGGCCCGCGTTGTGGTCGGCCCTGGCCGCCGTGCTTCCAGGTTTGACCCCGTGTCTGATCGCGGTCGGAGAGGGCCCGGAGTTCGCGGGCGGCATGCCGGTCGTGGTGCAGCGGCGCGGAGGATTCCACTGGCTCCACGCGCTCCCGTTCCTGCTGCCGGGCGCCCCGCTCGCGCGGCCCGGACGCGAGGCCGAGGTGGACCGGGCCGCGGCCGCTGCGCTCGCCGAGCTGCAGCGTGAGCTGCGCGCCGTGGGCGGCGAGTGGGCGCTCTATCGCCCGGAGGGACCGCCCGTCACGGCCGAGGCGCTGGCGATCCCGCCGGGGGAGACGCGCCGGATCGAGACCGCGATCCTCGATCTCGCGGGTGGGCTCGAGGCGGCATGGGGGCGGATCGACCGGAAGACGCGGGCCGAGCTGCGGCACGCGGGCTCGCACGTGGTCTGCGCCGAGGAGCCCGACGCGCTGGAGGAGGCGCACGCTCTGCATCTCGCGCAGTCACCGTCGTGGGGATCGCACCGGCCGCTGCCTCTCGAGCTGTCGCGCCGCCTGCTCGCCGACGGCGGCGACGGTTTCGGACCGCTGGCCCGCCTCTTCACCGCGCGGCGCGGGCGCGACCTGCTCTGCGCCGTGCTCGTGCTCGACCATCCGCGCGAGGCGATGCCCTGGTGGAGCGGCGCCGACCCCGAGGCCCGCCGGCTCCACGCCTTCGGTCGGCTGCTCTGGTCGGTGGCGGAATGGGCGCACGGCGCCGGTCGATGTCGCGTGAACCTGGGCGCGAGCGGGGGATCGCCGGCTGTCGCGGCGTTCAAGGACGCGCTGGGCGCGCGGATGCTGCGCTACCCGGTGCGCTGGCTCGACGCCTCCGCGGCCTCGCCGGCGGGCCGGCTGCTCGCGCGCATCCAGGACCGTGTGCGCGCGGGGCGCCCGCGCGGGGAGCCCGCGTGAGGATCGCGACGCTCGGCGACGTGCACGCGGTGCACACGCGCCGCTGGGTCGCCGCGCTGCGCGAGCGGGGACACGAGGTCCGGGTCTGGTCGCTGGAATCGCCGCCCGCCGGATTCGCGGTCGAGGCGCTGCCGCGCGCGCCCCTGCCGGGCTTCGCGCGCTACCCG
Source organism: Terriglobales bacterium (assembly GCA_035542955.1). Taxonomy (GTDB): domain Bacteria; phylum Eisenbacteria; class RBG-16-71-46; order RBG-16-71-46; family RBG-16-71-46; genus JANXPZ01. Next base: position 794 of record DATKKO010000030.1, on the reverse strand, counting down.
CTCGCCTTGCCGGCCCTGCGGCGCGCGCTTCGTGAGTTCGCGCCCGATCTCGTGGACGCGCACTACGTGCCGAACTACGGGCTGCTCGGCGCGCTCGCCGGCCGCCGTCCGCTCGTCGTCACCGCGTGGGGATCGGATCTCCTCGTGGCCGGCCGCCGCGGCGGGCTGCAGCGCGTGCGCGCGGGCTACGTGCTGCGGCGCGCGGACCTCGTGCTGACCGACGCGCAGAACCTCGCGGCCGCCGCGCGCGCGCTCGGCGCGCCCGCGGGCCGGATCCACGTCGTGCCGTGGGGTGTGGACCTCGAGCGCTTCCGTCCGGAGGCGGACCGCGAGCCCGGGCTCGTCGTGAGCGCGCGCCGGCACGAAGGGATCTACGACATCGAGACGATCCTGCGCGCGATGAGCCTCGTGCTCGCGCGCGATCCCCGCACCCGGCTCGTGGTGATCGGGGAAGGCAGCCGGCGTGCCGCGCTCGAGAAGCAGGCCGCGGCCCTGCTGCCGCCCGGACGCTGGACGTTCACCGGCAGCCTCGCCGCGCCCGAGTTCGCCCGCTGGCTCGCGCGCGCCCAGGTCTACGTCTCCGCCTCGCGCTCGGATTCGACCTCGGTCTCGCTGCTCGAGGCCATGGCCGCGGGCGCGCTGCCGGTGGTGAGCGACATCCCGGGCAACCGCGAGTGGGTGCAGGAGGGCGAGGGCGCGCGCCTGTTCCCGTGCGGCGACGCCGACGCGCTCGCACGCGCGGTCGAACGGGCGCTGGGCGACCCCGCCTGGGCCGCGGCCGCGCGCGCGCGGAA
>DATKKO010000029.1:0-9850 GCA_035542955.1 Terriglobales bacterium | reverse complement strand
GCTTGATCCAGGCTTTACGCCACTTTCGAGCGCCCGTTCCATCGTAAGTCGCATGACCCACGATCCCGCGCCCGCGACGATGGAGCGGACCAGCGTCCGGCGTCGCGTGCTCGAGGCGCTCAAGCGCCACGGGCCCGGTACGGCGACCGAGCTGGCCCAGCGGCTCGGCGGCGGCCCGGTGGCGATGCGCGCGCATCTCCGCGAGCTGCTCGCCGCGGGGCTGGTCGAGGATCGCGAGGAGCGGCGCGCCGTGGGCCGTCCGGTCCGGCGCTATCGCCTGTCGCCGCGCGCGGAGTCCTTCTTCCCCCGGCAGTACGAACGCTTCGCCGTCGCGCTGATCGAGGATCTCGAGGACGACCCCGCGCTCGACGGCATTCTCTCCCGCTGGGAGGACCAACTCTTCGCTCATCTCGACCGGAGGCTTCCCGCTTCCGGCCGCGAGCGGGCCGAGGCGCTGGCCGCGCATCAGGACGGGCACGGCTTCATGGCCTCAGCCGAGTGGCGGCCCAAGGCGGTGACCCTGATCGAGCGGAACTGCCCGATCCTCGAGATCGCCCGGCGGCGGCCTCAGGTCTGCCGCCACGAGGCCGCGCTCTTCGGGCGCCTGCTGCGCGGCCGCGCCGAACTCCCTTCCTGTCAGGCCCTGGGCGACGCGGTCTGCATGTTCCGCATCACGCCGGCCGATCCGCCCCCGACGGACGCATCCACCCCACCGGCGACGCCCGGCCGCCGCGCCTCCCCGCGGCCGAGGGCGCCGCAACGCCAACGAGGCGACGATGAAGCTCGGCCCTGAACGAATCGACGCGATCCTCCGCGAGGAGGCGCGCCACGACTGCCTTGGCTACGGCGAGCACAGGATCTGCGTGAAGATCGTCGCGATCGCCGACCTGCCCACGCGATTCGGACAGTTCCAGATCGCGGCCTTCCTCAACAACCGCGACGGCAAGGAGCACGTCGCCATCATGCACGGCGACGTCTTCGGCCGCGCGAACGTGCTCACACGGCTCCACTCGGCCTGCCTCACGGGCGACGCGCTCGGGTCGTTGCGCTGCGACTGCCGCGACCAGCTCGAGGAGTCGCTGCGCATCATCGGGCGCGAGCCATGCGGGCTCGTGCTCTACCTGCAGCAGGAGGGCCGCGGCATCGGCCTGATCAACAAGATCCGCGCCTACCAGCTCCAGGACCGCGGGCTCGACACGGTGGAGGCGAACGTGGCGCTGGGCTTCCGCGACGACGAGCGCGAGTACGCCATCGCGGCGCACATGCTCGACAGCCTGAAGGTGCGCTCGATCCGGTTGCTGACGAACAACCCGCGCAAGGTCGAGGACCTGACCCGCTACGGGATCACGATCGCGGCGCGCATCCCGCACATGATCCCGCCGAACCAGTACAACCGCTTCTACCTCGAGACGAAGGCGATCAAGGAGGGGCACTTCCTCGACTTCGACGGCAAACTCCATCTCGAGGAGCAGGGCGAGCCGGTGGAGGTCGAGGTCGATCGCAGGCGCTGAGGAGCGCCCTGCGGACGCGGCTCGAGGACTCGGCGGACACGCCGAGTCCGCTGCGGATCCCGCGCTTCCTTGACACCCCGCGCCCCACCCGGGCAAACTCCTGTGCGGGAGTGCTCGCCACGCCCGGCGCCCCTCCATCGACTGGCACGCGCCGGGCTCCACCATGACAACCGAAGCCGGTCTGTCGCCTTCCGGTCCGCTCCGAGGTGCGCGCGTGATCCAGGTCGTCTGCGTGAAGCAGGTGCCCGACACCGAGACCCGCGTGAAGGTGGCCGCGGACGGGCGCACCCTCGATCCCTCGGGCGTGACCTGGGTGCTCAATCCCTACGACGAGTTCGCGATCGAGCAGGCCCTGCGCGTTCGCGACCAGCAGGGCGGGGGCGAGATCGTGGCGATCTCGCTGGGCGGCGCGGGCGTCCCGACCGCGCTGCGCAACGTGCTCGCGCTCGGCGCGGACCGCGCGATCCACCTCCGGACCGACCTGCCCGCGCCGGATCCGCTGGCGGTGGCGCGCGCGCTCGCCGCCGAGATCCGCGCTCTCTCGCCGGATCTGGTCTGGTTCGGCCGGCAGGCCGTCGACGACGATCAGGCCCAGGTCGGCCCGATCCTCGCCGAGCTGCTCGACCTGCCCTGCGCGACGTTCGTGGCCGCGTTCGCGCTCGAGAACCGGAAGGCCACGGTCGAGCGCGATTTCGAGGGCGGGCGCGAGGTCATCGAGCTGACGCTGCCCGCGGTGATCGCGGCGGACAAGGGGCTGAACGAGCCCCGCTACGCGTCGCTCAAGGGCATCATGGCCGCGAAGAAGAAGACGATCGAGGAGAAGCCGGCGGAGCTGGGCGAGACGAATCTCGAGGTCCTCGCGCTCGAGCTGCCGCCGGCGCGCGCGGCGGGACGGATCGTCGGGCAGGGCGCCGCGGCCGTTCCGGAGCTGGTGCGCGTGCTGCGCGAAGAGGCGAAGGTCGTCTAGAGGACGGGCGCATGAGCCTCCTGGTCTTCATCGAGCAGCGTGACGGACGCGTGCGATCCGTCTCCCGCGAGGCGCTGGGCGAGGCCGCCCGGCTCGCGGCGACGCTCGGCGGACCCGTGGTGGGCGTGTGCGCCGCCGCGTCCGATCCGGGGCTCGCGGCGCTGGGCGCGGCGGGTGCGGATCGCGTGCTGCTCGCCGTGCATCCCGCGTTCACGCTCTACGACGGCGCGGGGTACGCGAAGGTCGTCGCCGCGGCGGCGAAGGTCGTGCAGCCCCAGGTGGTGCTCTTCGGCGCCTCCGCCATGGGCCGCGATCTCGCGCCGCGCGTGGCGGGCCGGCTCGGGCTCGGGCTGGCGACGGACTGCACGGCGCTGGCGGCCGAGGGCGGACGGCTGGTGGCGACGCGGCCGGTGTACGCCGGCAAGGCGATCCAGAAGGTGGCCTTCCCGGGATCGCCCGCGCTCGCCTCGCTGCGCCCCAAGGTGTTCGCCCCGATCGCGCGGGACGGGATGAGCGCGGCCGTCGAGCCGCTGGCGCTCGACTTCGATCCCGCCGCCTCGCGCGCGCGGGTGGCGCGCGTGACCGCGGCCGGCCCGGGCAAGGTGGACGTGACCGAGGCCGAGATCGTGGTCTCCGGCGGCCGGGGCCTCAAGGGCCCCGAGCACTTCCACCTGATCGAGGAGCTGGCCGAGGTGCTCGGCGCGAGCGTCGGCGCCTCGCGCGCCGTGGTGGACGCGGGCTGGCGCCCGCACGCGGAGCAGGTCGGCCAGACCGGCAAGACGGTCTCGCCCAAGCTCTACGTCGCCGTGGGCATCTCGGGCGCGATCCCGCACCTCGCCGGCATGACCTCCTCGCGCTGCATCGTCGCCGTCAACAAGGATCCCGAGGCGCCCATCTTCAAGGTCGCCGACTACGGGATCGTGGGCGACCTGTTCGAGGTCGTGCCCGCGCTGACCGACGCGGTGAGGAAGCTCCATGCGCACGCCTGAGCGCGAGGGGGTCCCGGCGTGATCGCCTACCTTCCGATCCTGCTCGCGCTCGCCATCGCCGTGGGGTTCGCGTCGCTCACCACGCTGGCGTCCTCGCTCATCGTGCCGATGCGCCGCAACCCGGTGAAGAACAGCCCGTACGAGTGCGGCATCGAGCCCGTCGGCAACGCGCGCGCGCGCTTCCCGGTGAAGTTCTATCTGGTCGCGGTGCTCTTCATCCTCTTCGACATCGAGGCGGTGTTCCTGTACCCGTGGGCCGTGACCTTCCGCCAGCTCGGCCTCTACGGGCTCGTCGAGATGGCGCTGTTCATCGTGATCCTGTTCGTCGGCTACGTGTATCTCCTCAAGAAGCGGGCGCTGGAATGGGAGTGAGGCCGGACCGTCCCCCGCGCGCCGGAGGACTCTCATGACGGATCCCCGCGGGCCCGGGCCCGCGAACCCCCTGCGCATCCTGGGGGACGCCGCTCCGCCCTCGAACGAGGCGCCCCGCGCGGCGCGCGACGAGACCGGCGCGCTCCGCTCCGATCTCGAGCGGAACGTGCTCTTCACCACGGTGGAGAGCATGGTGAACTGGTCGCGCGCGAACTCGATCTGGCCGCTCGGCTTCGGGCTCGCCTGCTGCGCGATCGAGATGATGGCCGCGCTCGGGCCGGGCTTCGACCTGTCGCGCTTCGGCGCCGAGGTCATGCGGCCCTCGCCCCGCCAGGCCGACCTCATGATCGTGGCCGGGCGGGTGAGCGTGAAGATGGCGCCGGTGCTGCGCCAGCTCTACGACCAGATGCCCGATCCCAAATGGGTGATCGCGATGGGCGCGTGCGCCTCGTGCGGCGGCGTCTTCAACAACTACGCGATCGTGCAGGGCGTGGACAAGATCGTGCCGGTGGACGTGTACGTGCCCGGCTGCCCGCCGCGCCCCGAGTCGCTCATCCACGGCGTGATCAAGCTGCAGGAGAAGATCCTCGCCTCGCGGATCGAGCTCGGGCCGGCGCGCTTCCAGAAGCGCCGCGGAGGGGCCGCGTGACCCCGCTTCCCCCCGGACGCGTCGAGGAGCGGCTGCGCGCGCGCTTCCCCGGAGTCGAGATCCGGCGGCAGGAGGGCGAGGCGGTCCGCGACCTCACGCTGTTCGTGCCCGCGGCGTCGCTGGTCGAGATCGCCACGTTCCTGCGCGACGACCCCGAGCTCGACTTCGCCATGCTCTCGTGGATCGCGGGCGTGGACTGGCTGCCGCGCGAGCCGCGCTTCGAGGTGGTCTACGGCCTGCTCTCGCTCGCGCGCGCCGCGCGCCTCACGCTCAAGGTCGCCCTGCCCGGCGAGAACCCGCGCGTGCCCACGGTCACCGGCGTGTGGCCGTCCGCCGACTGGCTCGAGCGCGAGACCTGGGACTTCTACGGCATCGAGTTCACCGGCCACCCGAACCTGAAGCGCATCCTGCTGCCCGAGGACTGGTCGGGCTGGCCGCTGCGCAAGGACTCGCCGCTCGGCTACGACGAGGTCGCCTTCACCCACAATACGTCGGAGCGGGTGAAGCCCGCGCCCGAGCTCACGAGGCTCAAGCCGAAGAAGGTGCGGACCCGTGCGCGCTGAGACCATGACCATCAACATGGGGCCGCAGCACCCGGCCACGCACGGCGTGCTCCGGGTGGCGCTCGAGCTCGACGGCGAGCGGATCCTCAAGGCGGAGCCCATCGTCGGCTACCTGCACACGGGCATGGAGAAGCAGGCCGAGTACAAGACCTACACGCAATCCATCCCGCAGACCGACCGCATGGACTACCTGGCGCCGATGTCGAACAACCTCGCCTTCTGCCTCGCGGTCGAGAAGCTGCTCGGCGTCACGCCGCCGCTGCGGGCGGTGCACGCGCGCGTCCTGCTCACCGAGCTGACGCGCCTCGCCTCGCACCTGGTGTGGCTGGGCACGCACGCCATGGACATCGGCGCGATGTCGATGTTCTTCTACACCTTCCGCGAGCGCGAGGAGATCCTCGCGATGTACGAGCAGGTCTGCGGCGCGCGCATGACCGCCACCTACTTCCGCGTGGGCGGCCTCGCGCACGACCTGCCGGTCGGGCTCCTCGAGCGGGCGCAGGACTTCCTCGACCGGCTGCCCGGGCACTTCGAGGAATACACGGCGCTGCTCAGCGGCAACCCGATCTGGCTCGCGCGCACGAAGGGCGTGGCGGTGCTCCCGCGCGAGCGGGCGATCGCGCTCGGAGCCACCGGGCCGATGCTGCGCGGCTCGGGCGTGCGCTGGGACCTGCGCCGGAACATGCCGTACTCGGGCTACGACGAGTACGAGTTCGACGTCCCGGTCGGGGAGCACGGCGACGCGTTCGACCGCTACCTCGTCCGCCTCGAGGAGATGCGGCAGGCGCGCCGCATCTGCCTGCAGGCGATCGAGAGGCTGCGCGCGATCGGCCCCGGCGACTACCGCCTGCGCGACTACAAGTACGTGCTGCCTCCCAAGGAGGACGTGAAGACCTCGATGGAGGCCTTGATCCACCACTTCAAGATCGTGGCGCACGGCTTCTTCCCGCCGCAGGGGGAGGCCTACCAGGGGATCGAGAACCCGAAGGGCGAGCTGGGCTTCTACCTCGTGTCGGACGGGAGCCCGAAGCCGTGGCGGATGAAGGTCCGCTCGCCGTCCTTCGTGAACCTGCAGACGCTGGACACCATGGTGCGCGGCCGCCTCGTGGCGGACGTGATCACCGCGATCGGCACGCTGGACATCGTGCTCGGCGAGGTGGACCGGTGAGCGCGGGCCACGCCGAGGCGCACGAGCGCGTCGAGTGGCCCGAGGCGCAGCGGGCGCAGGTCGAGGAGGCGCTCGCGCGCTACCCGAACCGGCGCTCCGCGGTGCTGCCCGTGCTGTGGATCGCCCAGCGCCACTGGGGCTGGCTTCCGCCCGGCGTGCTGCGCCTCGTCGCGCGCACGGTCGAGCTGCCCGAGCCCGAGGTCTACGGCGTGGCGACCTTCTACAGCATGTTCCACCTCCGGCCGGTGGGACGGCACCACGTGCAGGTGTGCATGACGCTCTCGTGCTCGCTCGTGGGCGCGGACCGGCTGTTCGACCATCTCCAGCGGAAGCTCGGGGTCGGGAACGGCGAAACCACGCCGGACGGCCGCTTCACGCTGCGGCGCGTGGAGTGCCTCGCCGCGTGCGGGAACGGTCCCTGCCTGCAGATCAACGACGAGTACTACGAGAACGTGGACGAGGGCGAGGCGGACCGCATCCTGGAGAAGCTGGAATGAACGAGTCCGAACGGCGGCCGCGAAGCGGCGGGATGCAAGGCGGCGAGGGAGCGACGAGCGAGTCGTATCGAGATACGTCGCAGCGAGGAGCGACCGAACCAACGCAGCAGACCGGCGGTTCCCGGCCGCCGGCGCGTGGTCCCCTGCTGTTCAAGGACATCGACACGCCCGGCCTCGCGCGTCTCGACACCTATCGCTCGATCGGCGGCTACTCGACGCTGGGCACCGTGCTCGGCCAGAAGAGCCCCGCGGAGTGCATCGAGATCATGAAGGACTCGGGCCTGCGCGGCCGCGGCGGCGCGGGGTTCCCCACGGGGCTCAAGTGGAGCTTCGTGCCGAAGGGGAACGAGAAGCCGAAGTACGTGGTCTGCAATGCCGACGAGAGCGAGCCCGGCACGTTCAAGGACCGCGAGCTGCTGTCGAAGAACCCGCACAGCCTGATCGAGGGGATGCTGCTCGCGGGCTGGTCGATCGGCGCGAACACGGGCTACGTCTACCTGCGCGGCGAGTTCGCCTGGCTCCAGAGGATCCTGGATCGCGCGCTCGCCGAGGCGTACGCGGCGGGCATCCTCGGGGAGAACGCGGCCGGCAGCGGCTTCCGCTTCGACGTCTACACCCATCTCGGGGCCGGCGCCTACATCTGCGGCGAGGAGACCGCGCTGCTCTCCTCGCTCGAGGGCCAGCGCGGGCAGCCGAAGCTCAAGCCCCCGTTCCCCGCGGTCGAGGGGCTCTACCGCTGCCCCACCGTGGTGAACAACGTCGAGACGCTGGTGAACGTGCCGCACATCCTCGGCTGCGGCGCGGCCTGGTACCGGCAGTGGGGCACCGAGAAGAGCACCGGGACCAAGGTGTTCAGCGTGTCTGGCCCGGTCCGCCGTCCGGGCAACTACGAGCTGCCCCTCGGCACGCCGCTGCGCACGCTGCTCGAGCAGCACGCGGGCGGGATGCGGGACGGGATGAAGGTGAAGGCCGTGATCCCGGGCGGCTCGTCCGTGCCGCCGCTGTCCGCGGAGCAGCTCGACGCGCCGCTCGACTTCGAATCGATGAACGCGGCGGGCACCTTCCTCGGCTCGGGCGGCGTGATCGTGATCGACGACGGCACCTGCATGGTCGACTCGCTCTGGAACCTGGTGCGCTTCTACGCGCACGAGTCGTGCGGCAAGTGCACGCCCTGCCGCGAGGGGACCTCGTGGATGGCGCAGATCCTCGAGCGCATCGAGCGCGGCCGCGGGCGGATGTCGGACCTCGACCTGCTCGGCGATCTCGCCGGCAACATCCTCGGCCGCTCCTTCTGCCCGCTCGGGGACGCCGCGGCCATGCCGGTGCAGGGCTTCCTCCAGCGCTTCCGCCCCGAATTCGAGCACCACGTGAAGCACGGGGCCTGCCTCGCGAACCGGCGCCGCGCGTCGCGCGCGGGAGCGACGGCGTGAGCGGCCCGCTGCGGGTCACGATCGACGGCCGCGCCGTCGAGGTGCCTCCGGGCACGCTGATCACCGAGGCGGCGCGCCGGGCCGGCGTGCACATCCCGGTCTTCTGCTCGCACACAAAGCTCGAGCCGCTCGGCGCGTGCCGCATCTGCTTGGTCGAGATCGGCCTGCCGCGCCGGAACCGCGACGGCACGCCCGTGCTCGGCGCGGACGGCGCGCCCGAGATCGCGTGGGGGCCGAAGCCGCAGACCGCCTGCACCACGCCGGTGAGCGAGGGCATGGTGGTCGCGACTCAGTCGCCGGTCGCGGTCGCCGCGCGCAAGGGCGTGATGGAGTTCCTGCTCGTCAACCATCCGCTCGACTGCCCGGTGTGCGACGAGGGCGGCGAGTGCCAGCTCCAGGACCTCGCGTTCGCCTTCGGCGCGGACGCCTCGCGCATGGACGAGCGCAAGCGCAGCTTCGTCTCCGAGTCGCTCGGCCCGGTGGTGAAGAAGGAGGCGAACCGCTGCATCGTCTGCCTGCGTTGCGTGCGCTACTGCTCCGAGATCATGGGCGAGGACGCGCTCGCCGCCCAGCAGCGCGGCGTCCACACGGAGATCTCGTCGTTCGACCGCCAGCCGCTCGCCTGCGAGCAGTGCGGCAACTGCGTCGAGGTCTGCCCGGTGGGCGCGCTCACCGCGCTGCCCTACCGCTTCCGCGCCCGGCCCTGGGACCTGCGCCAGCACGTCACGATCTGCCCGTGGTGCTCGAACGGCTGCTCGGTGCGGCTCGGCGTGCGCGGAACCGAGATCGTGCGCGCGCGCGGCACCGAGCACCGCGGCGTGAACGAGGAGTACCTGTGCGTGCGCGGGCGTTTCGGCCACGAGTACGTGAACCGCGCGGACCGGCTGACGAGCCCGCTCGTGCGCGCCTCCGCGGAGCCCGAGCCGGTCTCGTTCGAGTCGGCCGTCGCCTTCGCGGCGGCGCGCCTGAAGGAGATCGTCTCGCGCGACGGCGCGGACGCGGTGGCGTTCCTCGGCGGCGAGAAGCTCACGGTCGAGGAGCAGTACCTGTTCCAGAAGCTGGCGCGCGCGGTGCTCGGCACGAACCACGTCGATTCCCGGACGCGCCTCTCCGCGCCGCTCGCGGGCGACGCCCTCCTCGCCGCGACCGGGGGCGGCCGCCCGCTGATCTCGTTCGACGAGCTGCTGCGCACCCGGGAGGTGCTGGTGCTCGGCGACGACCTCCAGGGCGAGGCGCCGTTCGCGCAGGCGGTGCTCGTGCGCGGTCACCGCCAGCGCGGGCTGCACGTCACGATCGCGCACCCGCGGCGGGTCAAGCTCGCCCAGCCGACGTTCGGGGGGGACTGGCTCGCGCTCCGGCCCGGCAGCGAGCCGGCGCTCCTCGCCGGTCTCGTGCGCGCGGCGCTCGACGCCGGGGCCCCGCCCGCGGCCGCCGAACCACTGCGGGGGATCGAGCCCGCGCTCGCGCCGTGGACGCCGGCGAAGGTGGAGCGGGCCACGGGCCTCACGAGCGCGACGCTCGCGGCGGCGGCGCGCCGCCTGCGCGAGGCGCCGAGCCGGGCGATCCTCTTCGGCCGCGCCCTCACCGAGCATCCGCAGGCGCCCGGGCTCCTGCGTCTCGTCGAGGCGCTGGGCTGGGCCACCGGCGCGCTCGCGCCCGAGCGCTCGTGCGTCCTCTATCTCGGCCCGCACGGGGGCACGCAGG
>DATKKO010000028.1:0-6488 GCA_035542955.1 Terriglobales bacterium | reverse complement strand
CGCGAGCGTGCCGATGGACTGCTACCCGGGCCAGGACCGCCAGCCGCAGCCGTAGCGCCGGGCGGCGCGGGCCGCGGGGCGCGGGGACCCGGCGGGCCTAGGCCCCGCCGGCCTCGCGCCAGGCCCGGGCGACGGCTCGTGCCACGACGCGCCGCGTGAGCGGCGTGCCGTCCGCCGCCGAGATGCGCACGGCGGCCTCGGGCAGCGCGTCGAGGAAGGCGTCGTTCTGCACTCCGACGAGAACGGTGGGCCGGGCGCCGCAGGATGCGCGCAGGCGCTCGATCTCGTTCTCGGCGAGCGGCAGACGGCTGCGCAGCGCGACGAACCCAACCGTCTCGGCTCGCGGGTCGCCCGCGCCGCCGACCAGCCGATCGAGCGGCAGGCCCGCCCTCGCGAGGCAGCCGCGGAATCCGGGACCATCGGGCCATTCGGGTTCCTCGATGCGCCAGGGTCGCGCCGCGGCCTCGCGCGGCAGAGTCCCGCGCACCACGAGCCCGCGCGCGGCGATCGCCTCGAGGCGCTCGGCCCATCCCGGCGGAGTCAGCGAATCGAGCGGCCGGGACAGCTCGCTCGCGTCGGGCTCGGGACACGCGCGCTGCAGCGACTCGATCCGCGCCCGCGCCGCGTCGAAGTCCGCGCCCTCGAGCCGCCCCTCGGCCGCGGCCGTGACGAGCCGGGCCCGCAGTTCCGGAAGCGTCCGGTCGTGATGAGCGAACAACAGCAGGTCGCAGCCTGCCGCGAGGGCCCGCGCCGCGGCGTCGAACGGCCGGGTCTCGCCCGTGGCGCCCTTCATCTCGAGCGCGTCCGTGATCACCACGCCTGGGAAGCCCAGCCCGCGCCGCAGCCGATCCGTGACGATCGCGCGCGAGAACGTGGCCGGTCGGTCCCGATCGAGCGCCGGATAGAGGACGTGCGCCGTCATGACGGCATGTGCCCCCGCCGCGATCCCGGCCCGGAACGGCGCGAGGTCGCGCTCTTCGAGCGTGGCGGGATCCGCGTCGCAGACCGGCAGCGCCAGATGCGAATCGACCCCGGTCGAGCCATGCCCGGGAAAGTGCTTGAGGCAGCAGGCCGCGCCTCCGGCGCGGAAGCCCCGCACCGCCTCGGCCACGGCGCGGGCCGCGGATGCGGGCTCGGTCCCGAACGCGCGCGGCCCGATCACCGGGTTCGCCGGGAGGGCGTTCACGTCGGCCACCGGCGCGAGCGGCCAGTCCACGCCGAGCGCGCGCAGCCGCCCGGCCGTCACCCGGGCGATCCACTCGAGGTCGCCGGGCTCGGCGCCGCGCGCGAGCAGGGCCGCGTTCGGCGGCGTCTCGAGGAGGCCCTGGAGCTGCGACACGAAGCCGCCCTCCTCGTCCATGGCGATCAGGATGCGGGCGGGCCGGGCGAGCTCACGCAGGCGCGAGGTCAGCCGGCGCAGGTCCTCGAGATCCGCGAAGTCGCGGCGGAAGAGGATCACCCCCGCGGGCGGCGAGGAGGCGAAGGCCCGCTCGCCCTCGGCGCCGAGTCCCTCCGGCGGCAGACCGATCACGATGCGGCGGGCGATCTCGCGCTGGAAGTCCACGGCCGCAAGGTGCGGGACCGGACCGGCCTTGTCAACGGACCGGGCGCGTGAGTGGGCCCGTGCGCGCGCGCGCGCCGCGGGATCGGGCCGCGCACCGGCGCTCCGGGCCGGGCATCCAAGGCCCTACTGGACTGGAGAATGGGCCGGGGCATTTCCATTTTGTCCGATGACGCGAGACACTGGATGCTCGGCCGCGAGGTCCAGGGCTCTCGTCGTGACCTCCCGGCCGGGATGATCGACCCAAGGGACCTTCCATGACTCCCATGCGTGGCAGACGATTCGGCCCTCTCGCGGCCGCCATGGCCCTGGCCCTCCTGCTCGGCTTCGGCATGGCGCGGGGGCTGCAGGCGACCGACGACCTGATGTCCCAGCTCCGCCTCTTCGGCCAGGTGCTGAACGCGGTGCAGCAGAACTACGTCGAAGCCCCCGACAACGAGAAGCTCATCCAGGGCGCGATCGACGGCATGCTCAAGACGCTCGATCCGCACTCGGTCTACCTGCCGCCCCAGCGGGCGCAGCGCATGGACGAGGACTTCCGGGGTGAGTACTCCGGGATCGGGATCCAGTTCGAGCTGCGCGACAACGCCATCGTGGTGATCGCTCCGCTCGAGGGCACGCCCGCCTACCGGCTCGGGCTGCGCGCCGGGGACCGCATCGTCGAGGTGGACCGGAAGCCGCTGCCCAAGGGCGTCACGAACGACGACGTGTTCAAGCTGCTGCGCGGACCCGCGGGCTCGGTGGTGCAGGTCACGATCGCGCGCGAGGGCGAGAGCGAGCCGCTGCACGTCGACATCGAGCGGGCCAAGATCCCGATCGAGAGCGTTCCCTACTCGTACATGATCCGGCCCGGGGTGGGATACGTGCGCATCTCGCGCTTCTCGGCCACGACGGGCGAGGAGCTCGAGCGCGCGCTGGACGGCCTGCACGAGCAGGGCATGAAGTCGCTCATGATCGACCTGCGATCGAACGCGGGCGGCCTGCTGTCCCAGGCCGTCGACGTGCTCGATCAGCTCGTGCCCGGCGGCAAGAGGCTCGTCTACACGAAGGGGCGCATCCCCTCGGCGAACTCCGAGTACACGAGCACCGACCGGCCGCGCGTGGCCACGGACGAGCCGCTCATCGTGCTCATCGACCATCGCAGCGCGTCCGCTTCGGAGATCGTCGCCGGCGCCGTGCAGGACCTGGATCGCGGGCTCGTCGCCGGCACGAACTCGTTCGGGAAGGGTCTGGTCCAGAACCAGATCGCGCTCGGCCCGGGCGGCAGCCAGGGCAAGCTGCTGCTCACCATCGCCAAGTACTACACGCCGAGCGGACGGCTGATCCAGCGGCCGTACGCCGGGAAGGACCAGCAGGAATACGAGGAGGAGGCGTTCAAAGACGACGTGCCGCCGGAGTCGGTGCTCGTGAACCGGCCGAAGTTCAAGACGGCGAGCGGGCGCACGGTGTACGGCGGCGGCGGCATCTATCCGGACGTCGTGCTCAGGGACGGTCCGCCGCTCACCCGTCCCGAGATGGACATGATCATGAAGCGCGCGTTCTTCCCGTACTCGGCGGAGTACGTGAACATCGTCCACAAGGGCACGAAGTGGACGGCGAGCTCGTTCGGTCCAAGCTTCACGCTGACGAGCGCCGAGCTGGCGGGTCTGCGGAAGTCGATGACCCAGCAGGGCGTGACGCTCACGGACTCGGTGTGGGCGGCGGAGCGGCCTTTCGTCCTGCGGCAGCTCCGTGCGGACCTGGCGAGCTCGGCGAACCTGGGGCAGACGGTGCGCTACCGCATCCTCTCCGAGGACGACGTGCAGCTGAACGCCGCACTGGAGCTGTTCCCGCAGGCCTCGAAGCTGATGAGCCTCTCGCTCTCACCCGATCTGAAGCTGCAGGGCGCGAGCCGCTGAGCGCCCGTCTCGACGCGAAGACCCCGGCCTGGGCGGCCGGGGTCTTCGCGTCGTGCGCGGCGCCCGCGCCGATCAGCCCAGCGGCGCGGGATCGTCCGGGCGCGTTCCCGGCGACAGGCGCCCCACCCACACCCGGTCGCCCTCGCCGATGCCGAGGCGCGCGGCGCAGTCGCCGCCGACCTGCGCGATCTCGAGCCGGCCGCTCGAACCCAGGATCGCCACGACCGTCCCGAGCGGGCTCTCGCCGTAGGCCCGTGACAGGCCGCGGATGGTCGCGCGCAGCACGCGCACCTCGAGCCCCCGGTCGGGCACGCCGGGGAAGGCGCGCGCCACGTCCTGCTCCTCGATGTTCGTGAGCGCGTTGCCGAAGCGGTCGAGATAGAGGATGCAGCCCTCGATGCCCGCGGCCGAGACCACCGGGACCGCGTGGGGAAGGCGCATCGCGTCGTCCACGCGCGGCCCGAAACGCGCGAGACCCACGCCGCGGGCGACGTGCGCCGCCACGGGCGCGAACACGTCGCGCGCGTGGAAGGTGCGCGAGACCGGATGACGGAACCACCGCTCCTCGGTCACCGCGTGGGCGCGGGCCTCCGGGTCGCGCAGCGCCCAGCTCAACACGCCGTTGTCGGGGCCGACGAAGAACTGGCCGCGCGCGCCCACCGCGAGCGCGCGCCGGACCGTGCCCACGCCGGGATCGACCACCGCGAGATGCACGCTGCCCGGCGGGAAATCGGGGGCCGCAGCCTCGAGCACGAACCCGGCGCGCGCGATGTGACCGGGCGGGATGTCGTGCGAGAGGTCGACGATGTGGGCGTCGGGGCAGATGCCGTAGAGGACTCCGTGCACCACGGCCACGAACCAGTCCTGCGTGCCGAAGTCCGTGGTCAGCGTAATGACCGGACGGGCCATGATCGGGATCTCCTCGCCTCCGCGCCGTCACGCCTCCGCTTCGAGCCGCCGGCGCGGGCACTCACGCGAGCATACCGGAAAGCAGCGCCCAGGCTCCATCCACGGTGAGCCGCTCGAGGCAGCGGAGGTCGGCGCAGGCGTCGCGATGGCAGGGGCTGCACTCGGCCGCGGCGTAATAGGCCCGATGTCCCGCGGCCGGCGGATAGGGGAAGAACATCGCCGGGCGGTTGCGCGAGAACAGGCCGAGCGTGGGCGCGCCCGCGGCCACGGCCGTGTGCAGCGGGCCGGTGTCGCCGCAGACGAACGCCGAGCACAGCGACTGCAACGCGACCAGGCGCGCGAGCGGCCAGCCCACGATGCCGCGCGCGCGGTCCGCGGGCAGCCCGCGCAGCACGCGCGCGACGCGCTCGCCCTCGTCGGCGGCGCCGGTGATCAGCACGACGATCCCGCCGGCGCTCGCGAGCGCGCGCCGCGCCAGCGCGGCGAAACGCTCCGGATCCCAGCGGCGCGTGGGCCAGCGCGCGCCGGGGTGCAGGCCGACAAGCCGGCGGTCGCGCGGCACGCCGAGTTCGTCCAGCGCCCGCTGCGCCTCGGCCCGCGCGGCTTCGCTCACGTGCAGCCGCGGCATGGACGAGGGCGCGGGCCAACCCAGCGCCTCGAGCGAGGCGAGGTGGAACCCGATCGCCGAGAGCGTGCGCGGCCGGGCGTGGTGCGTGTAGAGCGCCGAGCGCCAGCCCTTGCCGCGATAGCCCACGCGCACGAGCGCCCCGGAGAGAAAGGTCCAGAGCGCCGTGCGCGGATTGCCGAAGAGGTCGAAGGCCACCTCGGGCGCGAACCGGCGCAGGCGGCGCGCGAGCCGCGCGGTGCCCGCCGTCCCGAGCCCGCGCGGCACCTCGATCAGCTCGTCCACGCGCGGATCGCCCGAGAGCAGCGGCGCCGCCTCGCGCTCGACGAGGTAGGCCACGCGCGCGCCGGGGCAGGCGGCCCGCACCGCGTCGAGCGCGGGCAGCGTGAGGCACACGTCGCCGAGGAAGCGGGGCCGGACGAGCAGCACGCGGCGGATCAGGGCGGGGTCGACAATCGGTCGTGCCATGGGCGGGTGTAGGATCGGCCCACTCTAGTCCATGGCGCCCGCTCCACGCACCCGGAGGAATCGGTCGTGTCCGGCACCCACTCGTCCCCGCGCGGCGGGCCCGATGTCGCTGTCCTTCTCGCTGGCGGACGGCTCGCCGGCCCTGCTCGAGCTGATCGATCTGAGCGGCCGCCGGGTGCTCGTTCGTGATGTCGGAGGACTCGGCGCGGGCCGGTTCACCCCGATCCGCCCCGCGCCGGAAACGACGCATGCGCGGCCGGTCCTCCTCTGGAGGGCTCCCCGCGCCCCGTGCTACCATCGCCGGGCTTTCGACCCCTCACTGATTCGAGAAGGAGAGGATCCCGTGAAGCGCTTGCTGACGGTCCTGCTGTGCCTCGGCGTGCTGGCCTTCGTGCCGGCGCGGGCGGCTGAGAAGAGCTCCGCGAAGAACGCTCCGGTCCCGGCGCAGGGAGCGCTGGCCGCGCAGGCGGACACCACGTCCGCCCCGAAGGACTCGGTGGATATCCTGGCCGCCGTGGTGGCCAGGGATTCGAGCCAGTTCGAGCAGCTCTACGACCTGGGCGTCAAGCTCCTCGATCGTGACCGCGCCCCCGAAGCGATGCGCGTCCTCACCCGGGCCCACGTCCTCCAGCCCAAGGACTTCCGAGTGACCATCAACCTGGGCGCGGCGCTCGACGCCATGGGCCGCGCCGAGGTGGCGCAGCCCTATTACCGCGAGGCGCTCGCCGAGCAACCCGGCGACTCGGTCGCCATGTGCCGGCTCGCCAGCTCGCTCTACTCGCAAGGCAAGTACGGCGACGCGATCGACATGCTGCGCCAGGTCATCAAGCAGTCGCCCCAGGCCTATTGCGCCTACTTCACCATGGGCGTGGCATTCGCCGACGCCGGCATCTACCGGGACGCGATCCGGATGTGGCAGAAGGTCGTGGACCTCGCGCCCAACTCACCCGAGGCGATCAGCGCTCGCGAGAGCATCGACGTGCTGCAGAAGGTCGTCCAGTAGCGTCCGCGCCCGGCCTGTCGCGCG
>DATKKO010000027.1:0-6811 GCA_035542955.1 Terriglobales bacterium | reverse complement strand
TTGATCGCCGCCCAGCTCGCCCGAGGCGAACGACGCGCCCCCGAGTCCCGAGTCGTCGGTCGGCTTGCCGACGAGCACGAACGCCCACGGGCCCTCGCCCTCCGGCACGCGGCTGCGCACGATGCCGTCGCGCGGCGCGAGCCCCACCGCCATCACGTTCACGAGGCAGTTGTCGTCGTAGCCCGCGTCGAACACGGCGTCGCCGCCGAGGTTCGGCACGCCGAGCGCGTTCCCGTAGTCGGCCACGCCCTGGACCACGCCCCGCGCCACGTCGCGCGCGTGAACCGAGGCGCGCGGGTCGCCGAATCGCAGCGCGTCGAGCACGCCCACGACCTCCGCGCCCATGCACGCCACGTCGCGCACGATGCCCCCGATGCCGGTCGCGGCGCCCTCGACCGGCAGCACCTGGCTCGGATGGTTGTGGCTCTCGTGCGCCAGCACGAGCGCGACGTCCTCGCACGGCGCGGGCAGCGCCACCACGCCCGCGTCCTCGCCCGGCCCGAGGATCACCTGGGGCGCGCGCGCGGGCAGGCGTTCGAGCAGGTGGCGCGTGGACTTGTACGAGCAGTGCTCGCTCCACTGGATGCCGAAGAGCACCGCCTCGGCCCAGGTCGGCGGCCGACCGAGCTGCCGCTCGAGCAGCCCGACCTCATCGGGCTCGAGCCGCACGCCGTGCGCCTCGAGGCGGGCCGAGATCGCTTCCGGATCGGAGGCCTCAGCGGGGCTCCACGCGGGCGCCGCGCCCGGGATGGGGCTCATGCGTCCGGCGCGGCGGCCCGGGCGAAGACGGCGTCCACGTGGGCCAGCTCGCGCTCCACGTCGAAGCACGCGGCGAGGGCCTCCCCGGACAGGACGCGGCGCACCCGCGCATCGCCCTCGAGCGCCTCGCGGAAGGGGACGCCGCCGCCCAACGCGGCGAGCGCGTGCTCCTGGACGATGCGGTAGGCCTCGTCCCGCGCCAGGCCCGCCGCCACCAGCGCGAGCAGCACGCGCTGCGAGTGCACGACCCCGCCGGCGGCTTCCAGGTTCCTCCGCATCGCGGCCGGGTCCACGCGCAGGCCCTCGAGGATCTCCGCGATCTCCGCCGCCATGAAGTCAGCGACCAGGAACGCGTCCGGCAGGACCACGCGCTCGACCGAGGAGTGGCTGATGTCCCGCTCGTGCCACAGCGCCTCGTTCTCGAGCGCGGCGCCCGCGTAGGCGCGCAGCAGGCGCGCGAGCCCGGTCACCCGCTCGCAGCGCACCGGATTCCGCTTGTGCGGCATGGCCGAGGAGCCCTTCTGCCCGGGCGCGAACGGCTCGGCCGCCTCGCGTACCTCGCTGCGCTGGAGGTGGCGGATCTCGACCGCGATCCGTTCCCAGGTGCCCCCGAGCACGGCGAGCGCGGAGAGCAGCGCGGCATGACGGTCGCGACTCACGACCTGCGTGGCCACGGGATCGGGCGCGAGGCCGAAGCGGGCCAGCGTCTCCGTCTCGATCGCCGGCTCGCCGTGGGCCAGCGTGCCCACGGCGCCGGAGAGCTTGCCCACCGCGCACCCGGCGAGCGCGACGTCGAGGCGCGCCAGGTCGCGGCCCAGCTCCTCGCTCCAGGAGAGGCACTTCAGGCCGAACGTGATCGGCTCCGCGTGCATGCCGTGCGTGCGCCCGGCCATCGCGGTGCGCCGGTGCTCCTGCGCGAGCGACCAGGCCGCCCGCCGCCCGCGCCGCACACCCGCGACGAGCACACGCCCCGCCTCGAGGATCTGGAGGGCGAGAGCCGTGTCGACGAGATCGGAGGAGGTCATGCCGACGTGCAGATGGCGCGCTTCGTCGCCGACGGACTCGGAGACCATGCCGAGGAAGGCGATCACGTCGTGGCCGGTCTCGGCCTCGATCTCCAGCATCCGCCGCGCGTCGATGCGCGCCCGCTCGCGGAGGCGGGCCTCCGTGCCCGGGGGCGCGAGGCCGCGCGCCTCGCGCACGGCCGTGGCCGCGCATTCGATCTCGAGCCAGAGCTCGAGCCGCCGCTCCTCGGACCAGACCCGGAGCATCTCCGGCCGGCTGTAGCGCGCGATCATTCGGCGCCGCCCGGCAGCTCGCCCAGCACGAGCGTGACCTCGATCGGCCGGCCGCCCCGCTCCAGGCTCAACCGGAGCTTGTCGCCGACCGAGGCGCCGTAGATGCTCCGCTGCGCGTCGTCCACGGAGTTCACCGGCTCGCCGTTCACGCGGCGCAGGCGATCGCGAACACGCACGCCGGCGCGCTCGGCCGGGCCCCCGGGGTCCACGCCCGTCACCACCATGCCGCCGAGGTCCCTCCAACCGAGCTGCCCGGCGATGTAGGGCGTGACCGGCTGGATGCGGAAGCCCGGCCAGGCGACGCGCACCCGACCGTAAGTTTGGATCTCGCCAAGCACGCGGCGCGCCAGGTTGATGGGGATCGCGAAGCCGATGCCGGTCGAGCCCCCGCTCGGCGTGAAGATGAAGGTGTTGATGCCGATCACCTCGCCGTCCGCGTTGACCAGCGGTCCGCCGCTGTTCCCCGGATTGATGGCCGCGTCCGTCTGGATCATGTTCTTGTAGACGCCGGTCTCGGTCGCCTGGGACTTGATGTCGCGCCGCGTGGCGCTGATCACGCCCGCCGTGACGGTCGGCTCGGTGTTGTTGAGCAGGTTGCCGAAGGGATTGCCGATGGCGATCGCCGGCTCGCCCACCACGAGGCCGTCGCTGTTCCCGAGCGGCGCGAACGGCAGCCGGTCGCCACGGATCCGCACCACCGCGAGGTCGTAGATCGACGAGCCACCGAGCACGCGCGCCGGGAACTGGCGCCCGTCGGCCAGCGTCACGCTCACCGAGTCGGCGTCGCGCACCACGTGCTCGTTCGTGATCACCAGGCCCGATCCGTCGACGATGACCCCGGAGCCGAGGCCCTGCACCCTTTGGCGCATCTCCGGCTGCGGGAAGAACCGGTCGAAGAACTCGTCGTGGAACCCGCCGAGGCCACCGAAGGGATCGACGCGCACGAGCCTCGTCGTCGACACGCCGATCGAGACCACTGCCCCGCTCACGCGCTGGGCGGCGGTGACGATCACGGTGTGGCGGGCGGCGGACATCTCGGGCACCGCGGCGCCGGGGCCGCCCGCGGCGCCCGCGGGCGCGGGGGCCCGCTCCCAGCGCGCGAGCAGGATGGCGACCACGATGGCACCGGTCAGCAGGCCGGCGGCGAAACCGGCCACGGCGGATCTGCGACGGATTCTCATGCGGATTCTCCCGGATAGAACGCTCGTTCGAAGCACAGCGCGCGCGCCGGCGCAGTCGCGGAGGCCGCCGCGCGATCGCGCGCGGCGAGGATCGCGCGCATGCGGCCGGCGGGATCCGCGCCCACGGACGCGGCGAGCGCCGTGCCCACGATGCTTCGCACCATGCGATAGAGGAAACGGTCGGCGGTGATGTCGAGCAAGAGGCCTCCCTCCCACGCCCGCCACTCCGCGCGCGTGACCCGGCACACCGGCGAGGACGGCGTGCTGCCCGCCGAGCGGAAGGACGAGAAATCGTGTTCGCCCACGAGCACGCCGCTCGCGGCCTGCAGCGCGTCCTCGGCCGGCCAGCGCGCCGGCCTCCAGGCGAAGCGGCCGAACAGGGGGTCCGGCTCGCGCAGCAGGCGATACGAATAGCACCGGCTGATCGCGGAGCGGCGCGCGTCGAAGTCATCCGGCGCCTCGATCGCGGCGAGCACGCGCACGTCCTCCGGCAGGCGCGGCGCCAGCGCGGGCGCGAGCGCGCGCGCGGGCAGAGGCAGCTCCGCGCGGAAGGACGCGACCTGTCCCCGCGCATGGACTCCGGCGTCGGTCCGCCCGGCTCCCTGCAGGGTCAGGCCCTCCACGCCCAGCACGGCCCCCAGCGCCGCCTCGAGCACGCCCTGCACGGTCCGCCATCCGGGCTGTCTCTGCCAGCCGTGGAACTCGGTGCCGTCGTAGGCGACGAGCATCCGGACCGTACGCATTCAGCTCCTCAGGAACAGGCTCGCCGCGGCCAATGCCGCGCCGGCGAGCCCCCACGTCCATCCCGCGCGCAACCGCGCCCCGGTGCGGCCGACGGGGCGGAGCCGATGATGACGGGCGTCGAGCGCGAGGCTCACCCGCTCGGCCCGCTCGAGGGCGTTCACCATCGAGGGCACCATCGCGGCGCGGCGCCGCACGAACCGCTCACGCCAGCCGTGGGGCGGGCGGCCGGCGCGCAGATCCTGCAGGCGCGCGATCCGCGCCGATTCGGTCGCGAGCAGCGGCGCGAAGCGCAGCGCGAGCCCGAGCACGGCCCGCGTCTCGGCGACCGGGACGCGCAGCCGCTCGAGCGGCCGCAGCAGACGGGCCAGCTCGTCGGCCGCGCGCTCTCCGGGCCAGGCGGCAGCCAACCCGTGGAGAGCCGCCGCCGCGCCCGCCAGCCGCAGCGCGAGCAGCGCGCCGAGCCGGAGCCCTTCCGCGCTCGCGTGCGGAACGAGCGGCAACCGCCGGCCCGGCACGAGCAGCGCATTGAGCACGATCGCGAGCGCCATCCCCGCGAGCACCAGACGCCCGCCCCGCCAGCGCGGCGGCCGCGCTCCCGCCAGTGCCGCGCCCGCCACGGCCACCAGTCCGCACGCCAGTGCCGTCTCGAACCGCGCGGCCACGAGCGACCCGACGAGCGCTCCGAGGAGCAGCGGCGCCGCTCTCGCCCCGGTCACCGGGTCACCCGCCCCCTCTCCCCGGCGGAGCCGCCGTCACCCGGAACAGCTCCTCCGCGATCTGCACCGCGTTCAGCGCCGCGCCCTTGCGCACATTGTCGGAGCACACGAAGAACTCGAGCGCGCGGGGATCGCAGGCATCGGCGCGGGCGCGCCCGACGAGCACCGCATCCCTTCCGGCCGCGGCGAGCGGCGTGGGATAGAGAGCACGGTCCGGATCGTCCCGTACCTCGACGCCCGGGAAGCGGGCCCACAGCGCACGCGCCTCCGCAGCGGTGAGCGGGCGGTCGAAGATCGCGTGCACCGCGGCGCCGTGCCCGACGCGGACCGGCACGCGCACCGCCGTGCAGCTCACGGGCAGATCCGGCATCCCGAGGATCTTGCGGGTCTCCCAGGTCACCTTCATCTCCTCCCGCGTGTACCCGTTCGGCTCGAAGCGATCGATGTGCGGGACGACGTTGAAGGCGAAGGGAGGCAGGCCTCCCGGGCGGTCCGGCGGATCGTTCTCGAGGCCCGCGCGGACGCCCGACTCGAGATCGGCCAGCGCCTCGCTGCCGGCGCCCGAGACCGACTGGTAGGTGGACGCCACGACACGCACCAGGCGCGCGACGCGCGCCAGCGGCGCGAGCGCCATCACGATGCCGATGGTCGAGCAGTTCGGATTCGCCACGAGGCCCGGCCGCTCGGCGAGCAGGTCCCCGTTCACCTCCGGCACGACCAGCGGGACGTCCGGCTCGTAGCGGTACGCGCTGCTGTTGTCGACGACCGCGGCGCCCGCCTCGCGCGCCACCGGCACCCACTCCCGCGCGAGCACGTTCGAGACGGCCGAGAGCACCAGGTCCAGTCCCGCGAACGAGGCGCGGGCCACGGGCTCGACCGGGACCACGCCCCCGCGGAAGCGCAGCGCGCGCTCGGCCGTGCGGCCGCTCGCCAGCAGGCGCGGCGTGTCGACGGGAAAGCCGCGCTCCTCGAGGATCGCCAGCATCGCGCGGCCGACGAGACCGGTGGCCCCCAGCACTCCGACGTGGAGGCTCATCCTACGACCGTCGCTGGCGTCACGGCACCGGCACTCCGAGGCACGAGGATCGCGGCGGGAAGCGCCCCGGCGGGCCCGGGGTCGAGCGCATCGTAGCCATCGCCCTTCGCGAGTGTCAACGCTCGCGCGCGGCCCGCGCGCGAAGCGCGGCCGCGAGCAGCACGATCGAGGCCGCCAGACTCAACAGGCCCGGCCAGTCGCCGAATCTCGTGTAGGGCGTGGGGAACCATCGCCCCACGGGCGGCAGCGGCACCACCAGCACGCCGGGCCGGAAGACGGGCAGGCGCCGGACCACGCGGCCGTTCGCGTCCGCGACCAGCGTGAGGCCGGTGTTCGCGCAGCGCGCGAGCGGCACGTGGTTCTCCGCCGCGCGGAAGACCGCCATGGCCGCGTGCTCGTAGAGCGCCGCGCTGTTCCCGAACCACTCGTCGTTCGTGATGTTGACGAGCCAGCGCGCGCCCGCGCGCACGTCGGCGCGCGGCAGCTCCGGATAGATCGCCTCGAAGCAGATCTGGCAGCCGAACGGCCCCGCCGCGCTCGGGAAGAGCACCGGCTTGTCGCCCGGCGTCCACTCCGCCTGGCCGAGGTCGATGCGCGCGAGCCAGGGCATGATCCGCTCGAACGGCATGCGCTCGCCGAAGGGCACGAGGTGGCGTTTCGCGTACACGGGCCCGGGCGCGCCGCCGGGAAGGAACAGGCCCGCCGCGTTGTAGTAGCGCGGCGTCCCCGCCGAGTCCCAGACGACCTCGGCGAAGCCCGAGAAGACGGGCACTCCCGTGCCCGTCGCGAACGCCGCGAGGGCGAGCGCCTGCTGCGGCTCCTGCCGCAGGAAGCTGCCGGTCGCGGTTTCAGGCCAGATGATCAGCGCGGGCTTCGGCCGCGTCGCCGCAGCGGGCGCGGAGAGCCGGAGGAAGGTGTCGAGGATCTCCCGCTGATGCCTGCCCGACCACTTGATCTCGCCCGCGACGTTCCCCTGCACCAGGGCCACCGGCGGCCCCGTCGGGCGCGGCGCCGCCTGCAGCACGCGCACACCCCAGAGCCAGGGCACGAGCACGAGCAGGACGGCCCCGGCGCCGG
>DATKKO010000026.1:0-2726 GCA_035542955.1 Terriglobales bacterium | reverse complement strand
CATCTCGCGCCCTTCGGATTGATAGCGCCGGCGGTACCGGTCGAAGGTGACCTGCCAGCCGTGCGTGATCTCGCCCCCGCCGTAGAAGGTGAGCGAATCCGATTTCCAGTAGCCGCGCATGTAGCCGGCGAGGTCGCCCCGGTTCCAGGCCGCGACCTGCTCGTCCAGCACCTCCCGCACCGCGCGCACGTCGCGATCCTCCGGGACCACGCAGACCGTGGGCGCGAACGGCGAGGGCGCGGGCGCCACGAGAGCGCGCACGAGCGAATCGGGCGCGGCACCCGCCGCCGGTCCGCCCGCACGTTCCGCGCGCGCGTTTCCGGCGAGGAGTCCGGCGGCGAGCGCGATCAACGTCATCGTCACGGGGCGCATCATGGGTGCCTCCTCCTGCGATCGGTTCGGTCGTCCCGGCGCGTTCCGGTCGCGCCGCCGGACGTGACTCTACCCGTTCGTCAAGGGGGCGTCAGCCGCGCCGACGCGTGCGCGCGCGGCGGCAGATTTTTCGGCGCCATGACGGCTCGGCCCGCTTCGCGATGGATGCTTCTCCGCGGCGGGATTCCTGCCGAGGCCGCACACAACGGGCCGTGACCCACGCGTTCCCGCAAGGAGGAGAGGGTGCATGAAGCTTCCCGGAGTTCGATCCCTGTTGCTGCTCGGCTGCATGGCGATCCTGGTGCTGGCCGCGGGCGCGCTCGCCCGGAACGCGCAGACCCCGGGAGCTTCCGGCGGCGGGAAGCCCGCCGAATCGGAGTGGCTGGTCGAGTCGCCGCACACTCCGGCGCAGATGGCGCAGGCCGCCGACAGGATCAAGGACATCGCGCTCTGGCACTGGGGCTGCGAGTCGGGCGATCACAGGGGCTGGATCATCGTGCGCGCGGCCGACGAGCAGGCGGCGCTGGGCATCGTCCCGGAGGCGCTGCGCGGTCGGGCTCGGGCGCACAAGCTGAATCGGTTCACGATCGCCCAGCTCAAGGCCTTCCACGAGCACGGCCAATAATCGGGCGGGGGAACGGTCCCGCCGAACGCGGACGCTCGCGGCGGCCTCGACCGCAGCCCGGACTCACGCGTCGAGAACGATCGTTCCCTCAGCCCGGCATCCAAAACACGACGCCGGTTCATTTGCGATCCGCCGAGGGATGGACCAGCGGCCGCGGTGAGAACCCGGGAGGGCCCCCATGAGTGTGGTCGATTGGAGCCTGCTGACCATCGCCATCGTGAACGTGATCCTGGTCGCGGCGGTCATCGTGGTGGTCGCGCGGCTGGTGGGCCTGCTCTCGAGCGCGCAACGCGTGCTGCGCGATCAGGGCGTGCCCCTGCTGGAGCGGGCGAATCGCATCGCCGAGGACTTCACTCAGGTCTCGGGCAACGTGCGGGAAGTCGGTGGGCGAGTCACCGGAACGGCGGCGCGGGTGATGGAGCAGGTGGAGCCGCCGATTCGTCATCTGACCGCGCTCGTCGCCGGGATCCGAGCCGGGGTCGGCTGGATGTTCGAGCCGGGTCACCACCGGAACGGGGAGCGGCCGCGCCGCGCAAGCGGGGAAAGGACCATGCGATGAACGAGGAGCGGAAGGGAGTCAACGGTGCGTTGCTCGGCTTCGGTCTGGGCGTGCTCGCGGGCGCAGTCACGGGATTGCTGCTGGCGCCCACCAGCGGACGCGAGACCCGGCGGCGGATCGGCGAGGTGGCGCAGCGGGCCGGCGACCGGGTGAGAGATGGCCTCGAGGCCACGAAGCGCGCGATCCACGAGTCGAAGGACCGCTGGTCGCGCGCCGTCGAGGAGGGCCAGGAGGCCTACGAGCGCGAGTCGTCTGAGGGGGCGACGAGCATGTCGGGGCCCCCGAGCGGCAGGCTGTAGCACGTGCGGCCAGCGCACGAGAGGAGGGCGCGCGAGCGCCCTCCTCTCGCTGTTCGGGGCGGGCCGCCTACGGCTTCATCACGCTCTGGTAGATCGCGTTGAAGAGGAACTCGAGCGTGCCCACCATCTGTCCGCGGTGCTGGACGCGCGGGCCGAAGAGCACGACGTGCCCGCGCCCGAGCGTCACGTCCACCACGGCGGCATGTCCGGCCATGAGCGCGGGTCCCTGCGCCCAGCCGCTCTCCACGACCTGGTCCGCGTACTCGGGATAGCGCGCGATCACCGCGCGGCCCGTGCCCGCCCCGGGAGGCGAGGTCGCGAACACCGGCCCGCCGGTGACGTAGGCCGCGCAGCGCTCCGGGAGACCGAATGCGAGCGGCTGCGAAGGATCGACGAGGATCCGGACCAGCGTGCCCGGCAGCGAGAAGTCGGCCGGCTTCACCTTGGCCGCGAGGTCGCGCACGGGCAGGTTGAACTCCTCGATCGGGAGCGCGCATGACGCGCTCAGGCACACGAGCGTGCCGCCCTGCTTCACGAACTCCTCGAGCCGCGAGACGCCCTCGCGCCCGATCCCTCCGGCGTACGGCGGGGGGAGCGGCTCCTGATAGGTCGGCCCCTCGTCGGACTTGCGCTTCCCGTCCACGATCACGTCCTTCGAGACGCTGGGCAGCACGATCACGTCGAAGCGCGTGGGGAGCGAGGCGCCGCGCATCGCCTCGTTGTCGAGGCTCGTGTACGTGAATCCGCTCTTGTCCAGGCAGAAGCGGGTCCAGCCTTCGTCCTCGCTGGCGAGCCACGGCTTGTAAAGACCGATGCGGGGCGCGCGCAGCGTGGCGCGGCGCACGGCGGGCCGGCTCGCGAGCCCCGCGAG
>DATKKO010000025.1:0-7920 GCA_035542955.1 Terriglobales bacterium | reverse complement strand
GGGCGTGTGGCTCGCGGAGTACGGGCGCGGCCGGTTCGCCACCCTCGTGCGGACGACCGCGGACGTGCTGGCCGGAGTGCCCTCGATCGTGGTCGGCGTCGCGGCGTACGGGCTGGTGGTCCTCCCCATGCACCACTTCTCGGCGCTCGCGGGCGGCGTGGCGCTCGGCGTGCTCATGCTGCCGACGATCATGCGCTCGACCGAGGAGGTCGTGCGGCTCGTGCCCCGCTCCTACCGGGAGGCCGCTCTGGCGCTCGGCGCCCCCGACTGGCGCACCATGCAGCAGGTGGTCGTGCCGGCCGCCTCGGCGGGCATCGTGACCGCCTCGCTGCTGGCGCTCTCGAGGGCCGCCGGCGAGACGGCGCCGCTCCTCTTCACCGCGCTCGGCAATCGATTCTGGTCGCTCCGTCTGGACCAACCCATCGCCTCGCTGCCGGTGTTCATCTTCGACTACGCGCGCGCGCCCTACGAGGACTGGAATCGCCAGGCGTGGACGGGCGCGCTCGTCCTGGTGATCCTGATCGCGCTCGTGTCGGCGATCCTCCGGCTCTCGCTGCGCCGGCTGCCCGGGAGGAGCTGAGCGGATGTCCGTGAACACGTCGCCCCCCCTTCGCGTCATCCCCCTGGCCGCCGTTCCGGGACCGCCGCGGGCCGGCGGGGCTCCGCCCGGCGCTTCGCACGAGACGCGTCCCGGGCCGCGGATCGTCGCGCGCCGGTTCCATCTCTGGTACGGGACGTTCCACGCGCTCAAGGACGTGTCGCTCGAGGTGCCGGAGCACAGCGTGACCGCGATCATCGGACCGTCGGGCTGCGGGAAGAGCACGCTGCTCCGCGCGTTCAACCGCATGAACGACCTCATCCCCGGCGTGCGCACCGAGGGCGAGCTCGAGGTCGCGGGACTCGACGCGCGGGCGCCGGGGATGGACGTGGTCGAGCTGCGCCGTCGCGTGGGCATGGTGTTCCAGCGGCCGAATCCGTTCCCGAAGAGCATCTTCGACAACGTCGCCTTCGGCCTGCGCCTGCTCGGCGTGCGCGATCGCGCGGAGCTCGAGGCGCGGGTCGAGGCCAGCCTGCGCCGCGCGGCGCTGTGGGGCGAGGTCGGCGACCGCCTCGGCGAGAGCGCGCTCCAGCTCTCCGGCGGACAGCAGCAGCGGCTCTGCATCGCGCGCGCTCTGGCGGTCGAGCCCGAGATCTTGCTCATGGACGAGCCGGCCTCGGCGCTCGACCCCACCGCGACGGCCCGCATCGAGGAGCTGGTGCTCGATCTGCGGTCGCGGTACACCATCGTGGTCGTCACCCACAACATGCAGCAGGCGGCCCGCATCTCGGACCGGACCGCCTTCATGCTCCTCGGCGAGCTGATCGAGACCGACGACACCCGCCGGATCTTCACCCGGCCGCGCGAGAAGCTCACCGAGGACTACATCACGGGCCGCTTCGGCTGATCCCGGCGAGGGACGGCGCGACCCGCGGAGGACGGACGTGGAACGACATTTCGAGCGCGACCTGGAGGCGCTCAAGGAGCAACTCCTGCTCATGGGCGGCCGCGCCGAGGCCATCGTGCTCAAGTCGGTCGAGGCCCTGCGCCGGCTCGACCGGGAGCTGGCGCGCGAGATCGTCGCGGACGACCGGGTGATCGATCTCATGGAGATCGACATCGACGAGCGCTGCCTGCGGCTGCTCGCCCTGCAGCAGCCGATGGCGCGCGACCTCCGCTTCATCACCGCCGCGCTCAAGATCAACAACGACCTCGAGCGCGTGGGCGATCACGCGGTGAACATCGCGGGCGGCGTGCTGCGCTCGGCCGGAGAGCCGCTGCTGAAGCCGCTGATCGACATCCCGCGCATGGCGGAGCTGGCGAGCGGCATGCTGCACGACGCGCTGGACGCGTTCGTGAGGCGCGACCCCGAAACCGCCCGGCGGCTGGTGCGCAGCGACGACGAGGTGGACGCGCTCAACCGGCAGATCTTCCGCGAGCTCCTGAGCTTCATGATCGAGGACCCGGCGACCATCACCCGCGGGATGGAGCTGGTCCTGGTTGCGCGCAACCTCGAGCGCGTCGCCGACCTCGCGACCAACATCGCCGAAGAGGTGGTCTTCATCACCGAGGCGCGGGTGATCAAGCACCACGCGGAGGACGTGGAGCGCGGAGGCGTGCGGGACGCGACCTGACGCCGCGGCTCACAGGCCCCCGCACTCGTTCATCCGCTGAGGAGCCGGCGCCGACCGCGCCGCGCCCCGCCTCGCTTCACTCCTCGGTGGCGGCGGCGCGCAGGCGCTTCTTGATCGACTCGCGGCGCTTTCCCTCGAGTCGCTCCTCGACCGCGGCCCGCGATGGCTTCGTCGCGTGGCGGGGCTTCGGGCGGCGGGCGCGGCGCTCGATCTCCGCGAGCACGCGCTCGAGGGCGGCCTCGCGGTTCCGCGTCTGCGAGCGGCTCTCGGTCGCGATGCGCACGATGCCGGTCGGCCGGTGGCGCACGCGCACGCTCGACTCGACCTTGTTCTTCTTCTGACCGCCCGGGCCGGAGGAACGGAACGGCGTGATCTCGCACTCGCGGGCGAGGCGCTCGAGCCGCGGAGAGAGAGGCATCGGCGCTCAGGCCTCCGGCCGCAGCACGGCGGCGACGCGGCCCGCGACCAGGCGCTCGAGCGCGGTGCGGCCGGGCGCCTCGAGCACGAGGAAGTCGCTCTCGCCCGGCGCGGGCAGCAGCAGGAGCTGGCGCTCGTTCCACAGCACCCGGCTCAGCACCACGTGCCCGGAGAGCCGCACGGCATGGGGCGCGGAGGGTTCGAGCGGCCAGATCCGGCGCGTGAGCACCGCGATCTCGCCCGGCGCGAGCGCGTCGCGCACGCGGCGCACGCCGGCTTCCGAGAGCCGATAGGCGAACGGGCGCGCCAGCGGCTCGGCGAGAGGGCACGATCCCGGAGAGACGCGATGCGTCGCCAGCTCGCGAGGCGCGGGCCGGGTAGGATCGCCCGGATCCGCGCCCTCCTCGTACTCGGGCACGAGCACGGCGTCGCCATCCCGCTGCGCGACCGCGAGCGGGGGCGGGAGACCGCCCCGATCCGCCGGCGCGGGCAACGGCCGCACGGACTCCGGTGGGCGCGGGGCTTCCGGCGCTTCGCGCGCGCTCCTGTCCGCGGAATCGGGGGACGACGATCGCGGATCGGGCGCGATCGGCCTCGTCCCGGTCGCGGGTTCATTCCGCAGCGCCGGCTCCCGGGTCCACGCGAACGCGGGATGATCGAGCAGCTCCGCGAGGAGGCGCACCGCGCGCGCCGTCTCGATCGGATCGGAGCGCCTGCCCAGCGCGGCCCAGGCCGCGTAGAGACGTGGATCATCCTCGAGCGCTTCGGCGAGCCGCAGCGCGAGAGGCTCGTGAGGAGTCTTGGCGCCGCTCTCGAGCTGCGAGATGTACGAGGCTGAGCTCTCGCGCAGGCCGGATCGGACCGCGAGCTCACGCACGGTGAGGCCGAGTCTCTCGCGCCGGGCCCGCATGCGAGAGCCGAGCGGATGCTCCGTGGGTTTGGCCGGGCGCCCACGGGGCGCTCGTTCAGGCGAACTCATGAGGGCACTCTACTTCGAGAGCCCATTTGTTTGCTAGTTCGATCTTAAGCGTCAGGAATATTGAGAGCGAATACGCTCTCTTCTCCGCCAAGCGTGCGTACTCTCTCCGCGCCAAAGCACATCAATCTTGAGCGTGAATTTGGTCTCAATAAGTCTTGAGGGCCATCGTTTCGTCGCTCAGGCAGTTCCTCAGCGCATCTGGCGCATGGGCTTGATCAGACCGGGAGCGTCGAGGCGGCCGAGGAAGCGATAGTCCAGGCTGACCGAGAACGAGGTCAGGCGGAGGAACTCGCGGCCGGCGCCCGAAAAGGGAACCCGCTGCTGGGTGTGTTCGATCCCGGCCGACAGCCTCGTATGGTCCTCGACATACCAGCCGATCTGGAGGGCCGCGTCGAACAACCAGACGTCCTCTTCGCGCTGCAGTTCGCCGCGTCGCTTGAGGTAGTCCCGCGTATGGGCGAGGGAGGCTTCGGCGATCCAGCGATCCGCGACCGACCAGGTGAGAAAGCCTGCGGAGGCCGTGTGAAGGGCCTGGTCGCCGGGGCGCACCGATGCCGTGAGCCGGGTCCTGAGATCGAGCTGCCAGCGCCAACCGAGAGGCCGATGGAACTCGGCGGCGCCACCGAGGTCCACCTCGTCGAACGAGGTGACGTCGTCCACGGAGCTCCGGAACTGTTGTCCGAGCGCCAGCGAGTCGTCGAGGAAGAGGTAGGCGCTCGCGCTCTGATCCAACCGCGTTCCCTGGTGAACGTGCTGGCCGGACACCACCGGGCCCACGAACCAGCCGCAGGGGCGGGCGATCCTGGAGAAGTAGCCTTCGTCCGCCCGCATCACGCTGTACGGATCGAGGCCCGGCTCACCCAGCGCCCCGTCCTCGCGCAGGATGCGCTCGACCTCCCGCCAGAAGTAGCGCTCCGGACGTTCGTGCGGATCGGAGAAATCGGGCCTGATGTAGAAGAGGGCGGCCAGCTTCTCGCGCGCCTGGGGCGAAAGGGGCCGCGCGAGCGCTCCGGTTTCGTGGAGCCGCTCCTCCAGCACGTGGATGTCCTGCACGACCGTCGCGTCCCGCACGCGCCCCAGCCCCGCGGACAGATCGAGCTGCGCCGTGTAGTCGTATGCCTGCTGGTCCTGGCGAGTGGCCTGCTCGGTGCGCTGCACCGGAACGCTGGTATTGGAGACGAGGCGCGCGAAGTCCCGCCTCCAGTCCTGGCTGTTCTCGCCCGTGACGCGCGTCGTGAGCTGGAGGCCCACGGGAGTCTTCCATGGATACGAGAGGAGCTGGCCGTTGACCTGCCACTCCTCGGTCGAGAACTGCAGGTGATCGTCGCCCCGGATGATGGACCCGGGTAGGTCGCGGGACTGTCGGGTATCTTGAGTGCCCGCCTGGCCGAGCAGCGATCCCGCCACCAGCCACCGCAGCGGATCGGAGTCCCGCGCGAACTGAACCTGGGGCTGGAGCAGCGACTGGAACGCGGACAGGCGCGTCTCCGTGCCGGCAACCCCAACGGTGGCCCAGGCACCGGCTGAGGCGAAAGTGAGGTCGCCGGCGCGCCACGAGTGGTCCGGGATCCGGAACTCCGAGAAGGGGTCGGCCTGTGCGGCGGGGGTGAGGAGAACGAGACAGAGGACGGCGAGCGGCGCTGCGATTCTCATGGGCGGTCTCCATGACCGGTGGGACGAGTGCGAATCGGGCGGGCGAGCAGTTGGGCGGCGTTCGGCTCGAACCACCGCGGCCGGTCGCGTGGTGAACGAGGACGAGTGATCAGCGCATCGGGCGCACGGGCTCGATCAGGCCCGGCGCGTCGAGAGCGCCGAGGAAACGGTACGTGAGTCCGAGGAAGAACGAGGTGTCGCGATCGTAGAGCCGGCCCGGGAAGTACAGCTGGCGATCTTGCGTGTGACTGACCGAGGCGCTGAGCTCGACGTGGTCCTCCACGTACCAGCCCAGCTCGAGACTCGCGTCGAAACGCCACGAGTCGTCCTCCCGCGATCCGTTCCGCGCGAGGAGGTAGTCGCGCTGGTGGGAGAGGGCGGCGACCGCCTGCCAGCGATCCGCGATGAGCCAGGTCAGGGTCGCGTGCGAGTTCGCGTGCAGGCCGCGTTCTCCGCCCCGGGCGGGGAGCGTCACCTGGGAGCTGGCGTCGAGCTGCCAGTCCCAGTCCAGCGGGAAGTGGAACTCGGCCTCGCCGCCCAGATCCAGCTCGTCCTCGAACTGGACGAAGCGATAGGAGCTCCAGCTGGAGCCGGCCGAGACCAGGGAGCCGCCGAGGAACGAGAACTGGTCCGTGCGGTCGTCCTCCTGATACGACGTGTGCTGGTGACGAGCGTTCGCGATCGGGCCCGCGAACCAGCCGCGCGCGCGCGGGATCCGGTAGAGATAGCCCTCCATCACGCGCACGAGGCTGTAGGCGTCGAGGCCGCCCCCGCGGAGCACTCCATCCTCCCGGAGGATGCGCTCGACGTCCTGCCAGTAGGAGCGGGCGGGCCGGTCGTGGGCGTTCGCGTAGTCGCCCGCGATGTACCCCAGCGCGGCCAGCTTCTCCCGGGCGCGCTGACTCAGCGGGCGCGTGATTGCGCCGATCTCGAGCAGCCGCTCCTCGAGTACGTAGGCGTCGAAGACGACCGTCGCATCGCGCACGCGGCCCACGCCCGCGGCGAGCGTCGCGGAGAGGACGTACCGGTAGTTCCGAAAATCCTCGCGAAGGGCGGACTCGTCCCGTTGCTCCGGCGTGCCCGCCGTCACCGCGCGGTCGTACTCGCGACTCCAGCCCTCCTGGTGGGTGCCCGAGGCCGATCCCGAGAAGCTGACGCCCAGCGGTGCGGAGCCGGGATACGAGCGGGCCTGGGCCGCGATCGTCCAGCTCTCGGCGAGATCCTGGGTGTGGTTCGCCGCGCTCCGCTCGAACCCTGGTCCGCCGGTGGAGCGGCGTCCGCCACGAACGTCAGGTTCGGCGTCGGCGGAGAAGGCGAGAGACCAGAGCAGGCTGTCGGAGTCGTGGCCGAGCGAGAACTGAGGCGCGAGGCGCGAGGACAGGGACGAGGAGGATCTCTCGAAGATCGGGTCGCTGCTGTGCGACACGTCGCCCGATGCCGCCACGCCGAGCCGTCCGCTCCGCCACGAATGATCGGGGATGCGGAACTCGGAGAACGGATCGGGGCGGGCGAGAGTGGGAGCGAAGAGGATCGCGAGCACAGCGACTGCCACGGGGGATCTCATGCGCGGCCTCCGGCAGATCATCGCGAGGGAATCGAGGGCGGCCCATCCTAGCATCGCGAGCCGATCCCGCGCAGTGCTAGGTTTGCACCCATGAGCCCGCCGCCCGCGCCCGATGGCATGGATTCGACGCGTCGCGGACGCGGCGCGCGCGACCCCGGCATCCCCGGCCTGCCGCGCAACGTCGTCGCCCTCGGATTCGTCTCCCTGCTCACCGACGTCTCGACCGAGATGATCGTCCCGGTGCTCCCGCTCTTCGTGGTGGGAGTGCTCCGGGCCTCGATGGCGAGCGTGGGCGTGATCGAGGGCGTGGCCGAGAGCACGGCCGCGCTCATGCGCCTCGGCTCGGGCTGGCTCTCGGATCGCATCGGGCGCAGGAAGCCGTTCCTCTTCCTGGGCTACGGACTCTCGGCCGCCGCGAAGGCCGCGCTGGCGGCCGTGATGTCCTGGCCGCTCGTGCTCGCGCTGCGCTTCGGCGACCGCGTCGGCAAGGCACTGCGGAATCCGCCGCGCGACGCGCTCATCGCCGATTCCGTAGATGCGCGGTTCCTGGGCCGCGCCTTCGGATTCCATCGCGGCCTCGACACGCTCGGCGCGGCGATCGGGCCGCTGGTCGCCTTCGCCATGCTCCGCGCGCATCCGGGCGGCTTCCGCCGGATCTTCCTCGGCTCGGCCGTGCCGGCGCTGCTCTCGCTCGCCGTGCTCGCGGTCTTCGTGCGCGCGAAGCCGCGCGGGCGCGCGAAGCCGCGCGGGCGCGCGGCGGAGCGGACGCTCGGCGAACGCGGCACGGGCTGGGTCGCCGGGCCGTTCCGGCGCTTCCTGATCACGGCGGGGCTCTTCTCGCTCGCGAACTCGAGCACGGCGTTCCTGCTCCTGCTCGCCGCGGATCGCGCGCACGGCGCGGGACTCGGCGGAGCGCAGGTCACGCTCGTGTACCTCTTCTACAACCTGATCTACGCCCTGCTCTCGTGGCCGGTGGGGGAGCTGTCGGATCGCGTCGGGCGCCGCCCGATCCTGCTCGGCGCCTATCTCCTGTTTGCGCTGCTCTACGGGGCTCTCGCCTGGCGGGCGAGCGCCCCGTGGGTGGTCGCGGGCTTCGCGCTGCTCGGCGTGCACAGCTCCATGCTCGAGGCCTCGC
>DATKKO010000024.1:0-4614 GCA_035542955.1 Terriglobales bacterium | reverse complement strand
TCGATCATGGTGGGCAGCTTCCGCCGCACCGTCGAGATCTGGGTCGGGCAGACGCTGCGCGGCGATCTCTACGTCGAGCCCGTCGGGCACCGGCTCGCGCCGTCCGCGACCGCGCTGCCCGAGACCCTGGTCGCCGCGGTGCGGCGTCTTCCCGGGGTGCTCGCGGCGGACACGTTCCGGGGCACGCGCATCACCTGGGGCGCGCCCGGGGAGGCGCCGCGCGCGGTCTTCGTGGCCGGCGTCGACTTTGACGTCGAGTCGCGCCACGGCCATCTCGAGTTCCTGCGCGGCGAGTCCTCCGCGATCCTGGCGCGGGCGCGGGCCGAGGGCGGCGTGGTCGTGACCGAGAGCTTCGCCCACCATCATCGGGTCGCGGCCGGCGACACGATCGCGCTCGTCGCGCCCGCGGGAACGGCCCGGCTGCGGATCGAGGGCGTGTTCTACGACTACACGACCGACGCGGGCGCCGTGCTCATGGACCGGAGCCTGTACGAGCGGCTGTGGCGCGAGCGCCGCACCGAGAGCCTCGCGCTCACCCTGCGTCCCGGCGCGAGCCCGGACTCGGTGCGCGCGGAGGTGCTCGCGGCCGCGGGCGGTCTGGTCCTGAGCGTGACGCCGAATCGGCTCCTGCGGAAGCGGGTGCTCACGGTGTTCGACCAGACGTTCCAGATCACCTGGGCGCTCGAGGCCATCGCGGTGCTGGTCGCCGTGCTCGGCGTCGTCTCCGCGCTCACGGCGCTGATCGTGCAGCGCGGGCGGGAGGTCGGCGTCCTGCGGGCCGCCGGCGCGCTGCGCGCCCAGGTGCGGACCATGGTGCTGGTCGAGAGCGGACTGCTTGGGCTCAGCGGCGCGCTGCTGGGCTGCGTCGCTGGCCTCGCCCTCTCGCTGGTGCTGATCGACGTGATCAACAAGGAGTACTTCGGCTGGACCATCCGGCTCGCCCTCGATCCGCGCGTGTTCGCGCGCGCGATTGCGATCGTGGTGCTCGCCGCGCTGGCGAGCGGCATCGCTCCGGCCCGGCTCGCGGCCACGCGCGTCGGCGCGGAGTCGCTGCGGGAGGAATGATGCGGGCGGGGCGCGCGATCGCCGCGGTGATCCTCACCGCTCTGGCGGTGCTCGGGGCCACGACCCGGAGCGTCTTCCCGCGCGCCGGGAGCGCTCCGCCGCTCCTGCTCGACGGCTATCGCGTGGTGAGCGCGCCGCGGATCCTCCGCTTCCCGCGCGACCACGCGGCTCATCCGGCCTACCGCACGGAATGGTGGTACTACACGGGCCGGCTCGCGGCCGGAGGACATCGCTTCGGCTACGAGCTGACCTTCTTCCGTCAGGGCATGGACACGTCCTGGCGCGCGAGCCGCTCGGCCTGGGCCCCGCGCGAGATCGTGCTCGCGCACTTCGCGATCACCGACGAGACCGGGCGCCGCTTCCGCTGGACCGAGCGCGCCGAGCGGTCCGCGCTCGGCATCGCCGGCGCCGACACGAGCCGCTATCGCGTGTGGATCGGCGACTGGTCGGCTGCGCTCGCAGCGGACGGCCGCACGCACCGGCTGCGCGCGCACGACGGGGATCTCGCGGTCGCGCTCGACCTCGTTCCGCTCCGGCCGCCGGTCGTGCACGGCCTCGGCGGCGTGAGCCGGAAGGGCCCCGCCCCGGAGGAGGCCTCCTGCTACGTCTCGATCACGCGGCTCGCCTCGCACGGCGAGCTCGACATCGGCGGACGCAGGTACGAGGTCGCGGGGACGAGCTGGATGGATCACGAGTTCGGCACGTATCCATCCCGATCGAGAAGGACGGGCTGGGACTGGTTCGGCCTGCGGCTCGACGACGGCCGGGACCTGATGCTCTATCGCCTGAGGCTCGCCGGCGGCGGAACCGAGCCCGCCTCGAGCGGCACGCTCGTCGGGCCCGGCGGAGCCGCGCTCCATCTGCCGCTCTCCGCCTGGACCCTCGAGGAGACGGCGCGCTGGCGAAGCCCGGGGAGCGGCGCGCTCTATCCGTCCGGCTGGCGGCTGCGCGTTCCCGGCGAGGGGATCGATCTCACGGTCCGCCCGACCGTCGCGGACCAGGAGTTGATCACGTCGGGCAGCACCGGAGTCACGTACTGGGAGGGGAGCGCGCGGGTCGAGGGGACATCGGGCGGGCGCCCCGTGCGGGGCGAGGGCTACGTCGAGCTCACGGGGTACGCCGGCGCGCCGGAGTTCTGACCGGGTCGTTTCGGGCACGGCCGCGCCCGGTGTTAGTGTGCCCGCAGGCCGCCCGATTCGGACGATGGCTCTCAACCGGGAGGAGAAGCGATGAGAGCGAAGATCACAGTCGCGGCGGTCGTGCTGGTCGCGATCGCGGCGGCGCTCGCGCTGACCGCGGGGTGCATCGGCGGCGCGACGCCGATCGGCAAGCTGCTCGACGATCCCACCCACTATGACGGCAAGGTCGTGCGCGTCGCCGGCGACGTCGGCCTCTCGGCCGGCATCCTCGGGTACGGCGCGTATCGGGTGGACGACGGCACGGGCACGATCAACGTCGTGAGCCAGGGAGGCGGCGCGCCGCGTGAGGGCTCGCGCGTGGGCGTCGAGGGCACGTTCCGCGCCGTGTACACGCTGGGCACGCAGACCATGGCCGTGATCGTGGAGAGCCGTCGCAGCACGCGGTGACGGGCCGCGGGATGCGAGAGATCCGGAGCCGGCGAGCGGCCGGGGAGCCGCCTCGTGTCGCTTCGTTGCCCGCCGACATCCCTGCCGGCGGTCGCGGCTTCGACCCGTCTTGACGTCCTCTCGCCGACACGCCTAATCTCCACGCGTGGCCATCAGGTCTTCCTCTCTTGCATGGCTCGTCGCGGTCGCGCTCCTGAGCGGCTGCGCCTCGACGCCTCCGGCGGAGCCGCCCTCGAGCGGCTCGGCGCCGCCGAGTCCCGCGCCCGCGAGCCCCCAGCCGGCGGGAACCGAGACCACTCCGTTCCAGAACATCGTGACCGGCGCGTCGGACTCCACCGCGGCGGCGCCGGGTTCCGCGACCGCGATGTACCGCTACCGCTTCACGCAGACGATGCCCGGGAGCGATCGCTTCACCTTCCAGGACCGCGATCTCTCCTTCTACTTCAGACCGGCGCCCGATGCGCTTTATCTGCAGGTCGAGGACCGCAAGGACCAGCCGGTGTGGATCGACTGGGAACGCTGCGTCTTCTACGACCCGCTGGGGCGCAGGGGCGGCGTCGCCCACGCGACCACGACCTGGAACGACCGCTACAACACGCAGACGCCGACCCAGATCATGGGTCTGCAGCGGTACAGCGACTACCTGCTGCCGATCGACTACCTCGTCGATCCGGGCGGCTCGAACCAGCAGCTCCATCGGCCGTTGCTCCCCGAGGACGCCACCGCCCCGCAGTTCAACGACCGCGAGTTCGGCGTGGACCTCGTGTTCCGGATCGACAACCAGCCGCGGACGTATCCTTTCCGCTTCCGCGTCGCGAGCGTCATCCCGAAATAGCCCCCGCCGCCGACATCACGAGCATCGTCCCGCGCCCCGCGCGCGCATTCGCGCCGGAGTTGCGAGCAGCGTCGCCTGTCAGCCCCCGCGAGGCGGATGCGCCGCGCCCCGGTCCTCGGTCCTTCCCGGGACCATCCGCAGGCCGCGCGTGCGGGCGCGCAGCCGATGCCGCAGGTCCTCGAGCCCGGCCGCCGCGAAGAGCGCGATCGCCGGCTGGATCGGCAGGCGCAGGCGCGGATCGCCGAAGAACACGACGGCGAGCGCGCTGAAGTAGAGGATCACGACCAGGGGCAGCGCCTGGAACCAGCGCCGGGCGCCGCGCAGCGTGCGAGCGACGCCCCCGAGCGCGGCGAGGAAGAGGAGCGAACACCAGACGCCGATCAGGCCGGACGCGATCTCCCGCACGGCGGGCCGCGGCGGCAGCACGTCGAGGTCCTCGGGCCGCGGGACCGGCTGCCAGAATCGTCCGAGCTTCGCGATCGCGACCGCGGGCCAGCTCGCCACGTGCGACAACGCGAAGCTCAGGGCTTCGCCCGCGTCCCGGGCGCTGGAGGCGGGCTCCCCGCCGGGGACGAGGTGGGCGGGGACGGGGTCGGCGGGCACGGGGCCTCCGCGCGAGGCGGGATCGCTCCAGGCCGCGGGATTGTTGCCCGCGAGCAGGGCCGCGCCTCCGCGGGTCGTGACGGGCACGAACGCACGCATCACGATCGCGTTCCGCGCGGTCCAGGGCGTGAGCACGGCGAGCAGGCCGACGGCCAGCAGCGCGCTCTGCACGAGCCGCTCGCGCGGGACCGAGGCGAGTCCGAGGGGAACCCACGCCCAGACGACCACGATGATCGGGAGCAGGGCGGCCGAAGGCCGCGTGAGCACGGCGAGTCCCCAGAGCACGCCCGCGCCGAGGGCGCGCCCGCGACGCGGGGTCTTCACCCAGCTGGCGCTGGCCAGCAGCGCGAGCAGGAGCAGCGTGGTGAACGTGGTCTCGGGCGCGAGTCGGCCGGTGACGAGCACGGCGAGCGGATCGAGGATCGCGAGCCAGGCGGCGAGGCGGCCCGTGCCGAGACCGAAGGTCAGCCCGGTGAGCGACAACAGCAGCAAGGGCGCGAGCGCGCCGATCGCGCACTGCAGGAG
>DATKKO010000023.1:0-2935 GCA_035542955.1 Terriglobales bacterium | reverse complement strand
CTCGCGGTGGCGCCGTCGATGTTCACGTAGTGGGCCACGTTCGCGGCGCGCGCGGGCGTCGAGAGATAGCTCTGCGAGACGAAGGTCCCGAGCGAGTGCCCCATCAGATCGACCTGATGCGCCCCGGTCTCGGCCTGGAGCTCCGCGATCAGGGCGTCGAGGGCCGCGTGCACCACCGCCAGGTTGGCCGGATTGGTGAGCGGCACCGACGAGTCGTACTCGAGCACCCGGATGAAGTTCGTGGGGTAGCCATTGCTCTCGAAGCGCATGGCCTGCGACTCGAACTGCGCGCCGGAGCCCGACGCTCCGTGCACGAAGATGATCGGGTTGGGGTGCGGGCAGGATCCGACACCGAGCAGCAGCGGCAGGCCGAGCGCCGCCGCGACGAGCGATCCGCGTCTCAGGAGCGTGTTGCTCATGGTCTTCTCTCCTCGTGCGCCGACGCGCACCCGAAGGGGTCGCCTCGGGTCTGTGGGCCATTGGAACGCCTGCGCGCGCGGCGGTCGATCCGCTTTTGGCCCAAGCCCGCCTGGGGGGACTTGTTCCCCGGGTACAAACGTGGTCGTCGCGTCAGATTGCCCGCGTGCCGCCTCGCCGGCGTCGCGGACGGCGCGCCTCGGCCACCGGTCCCTGTGCATCGAGGATCAGCAGCGCGAGCTGCACGCGCAGGCGCACGCCCGGATCATCGAGCTCGATGCCGAAGCGCCGGCGGATCTGCTTCAGGCGATACGTGAGCGTGTGCGGGTGGACCGAGAGCGCCGCAGCCGCGAGCTTGATGCGATGGCCATGCCTGACGATCTGGCGCAGCGTCTCGAGATAGGTCCGCGGCGCACGCGCGTGCAGCAGCGGGCCGAGCACGCGCCGCGCGAACGCCTCGCTGGAGTTCGAGTCGATGTGCAGGAGGTCGAGGATCTCGACGTCTGCGAAGCGGTGAACGCGCTCGCCTCGCCGGAGCAGCGAGCCGATGCGCAGCGCGCGCAGCGCCTCGCCCGCCGAGCGGCGCAGCCCCTCGACGCCGCGCGCGGGGTCCCCGACGCCCACGTGACGCTCGTCTGCGGCGGGCCCCGCAGCGGCCGCGAGCGCGCAGCGATCCGGATCCGGCGGCAGGAGGGCCACGAGGCCCTCCCGCGAGCGACCCAGCCAGAACTCGGAGCGCAGATGGCGAGTCAGGCGGCGACGCATCTCGTGGGGTCCGAGGCCCGTGCCCCGAGCGCCCCTGGCGTCACCGCGATCGAAGATCGCGATCGCGTGCGGTCGGTCGAGTGGCAGGCCCAGGCTGCGCGCACGCGCCTCGAGCACGTTCTCCGTGGCGTCCTCCACGAGCAGGAGCCGGAAGAAGTCGTCGAGGTCCTGTTCGCGGAAGCGCAGCAGCCGCTCGCGCTCGTCGACGTACGCCTCGGCGAGGGCCGCCATCAGCTGCGTCTGGTTCGAGATGATCGCGTCGACCCGGTCGAGCAGCCGAGCGCGCAGGTACGCGGAGTCGCCGACGCTCGCCATCAGATGCTCCCAGATCACGGTCAGGCCCTTCTGGAAGAAGGTCAGGAACTCGCCGAGCGGCACCCCCTGCGCCGCGCGCCGGCGCGCGGTCTGCCGCGACGGCTCGAGATCCTCGAAGCTGAGCGGCCGGCCGGTCGTCAGGGTGCGTCGGTAGAAGAGCGAGAGGTGGTGGAGCACGCTGCGGCGCACGTCGGCGAGATGCGCCTCGGGGATGCCGCGGTAGTGCGGGAGCATCGCCAGGCACTCGTCCACGATCACCCGCGCCCGGGTGCGCCGCGTGCGCTGGACGCGCCGGATCAGCTCGTGGAACTCGTCGGGCACAGCGCTCTGCTCGCCTGGAGACGGAATCCGCTCCGGGCCACCCTAACACGGCGGCCTCAGGGCCACAGGGCGAGCGCGCCTCCGAGCGCGAGCGCCCCGTCGACGAACCACGCGGCATAGCGCTCGCTCGGGCGGAAGCCGATCACCGCGAGCGCCATTGCGACCGGCAGCGGCACGAGGCGCGGCACGCCGCCCGGGCCGGCGAGCGCGAGCGCGGTCCCGGCGGCGCACGCCGCAAACGCCACGCGTCGCGCGCGGCGCGCGCCGAAGTAGGCCGCCGCGCCCTCCGCGTCCTTCAGGTTCGAGAGGATCACGTTGGCCCACACCGAGAGCGCGATCACGAGCGCCGCCCACGCCGCGTGGCGCCCGCCGGGGTCGCGCGCCAGCGGCAGCGCGACCGCCACCCCCGTCCAGGCGAGCACGAGATAGATCGGCTTCGCGGCGATCCGGTGCTTCAGGCGCCGGTG
The DNA here is from genome assembly GCA_035542955.1 of Terriglobales bacterium. Classification (GTDB taxonomy): domain Bacteria; phylum Eisenbacteria; class RBG-16-71-46; order RBG-16-71-46; family RBG-16-71-46; genus JANXPZ01. Next base: position 650 of record DATKKO010000023.1, on the reverse strand, counting down.
CGCGAGGCCGAGCGCGGCCACGCCGCCGGCCACCGCGACCACGCGCCAGCCCGCCCCCCACCCCGCCGCCAGCGCGAGGACCCCCGCGAGCGCGGAGAGCGCCAGCATCCCGCGCCGGTGTCGCTCCACGAAGGCCGTGCGCGCCGGCGCGGTGATGCGGTCGCGCGACACGTCGCGGAGGCGATCCACGCCGTAGATCACGAGCGTGCCGGCCGCCGCGAGCAGGAGGACGAGCGGATCGGGGCGCAGGTCCATGGCCCGGCTGGCCGCGGCCGCGAGGGCCGCGGCGGCCGCCGCGACGACGCCGTTGCCGAAGCCGAGCGCGTCGATGACGGAGGAGGCCGGCGGCGGCGTGGATTCGGCAGGCATCGAGGGATCGGGTCGACCTAGAATACGCGCTTCGCAGGGGGACTCCATGCGACACGCCGTGGTCATGCGGCTCGCGCCGTGGCTCGCGGCCGTCGCGCTCGCCGGCTCCGCGCACGCGGATCTCGTCGCCGCGGATCTCTTCAGCGCCGGCGACGGCCTCGTCACCCGCGACACCGACAGTGGCCTCGACTGGCTCGACCTCCCGGGCCTCACCACCAACCTCTCCTACGACGCGATCCAGGGCGGCGCCGGCGGCTGGATCGCTGGCGGCTGGCGCTACG
>DATKKO010000022.1:0-3432 GCA_035542955.1 Terriglobales bacterium | reverse complement strand
AGCTCGAGCGCGCCGCGTTCCTCCTCGCTCTCCATCAGCGAGCCCCGCAAGAACAGGGTCGAGAGAAAGAGGTTGCCGTCGTCCTGCGAGAAGGTCTGGTAGCGGTGCTCGGCGGGCTCCCACGGGACGCCCCGGGGCGCCACGATCGCGAGCGAGAAGATCGGAGCGCCGGCCTGGGCGGCGCGCACCGTGGTCCCGCCCTCGCGGCACTCGATGTCGACTTCGAGATCGTCCGGGAAGTGGGGCAGCAGCCAGACCTCGCGCCCGTGGCGGCGCGCCGCGGCCGTGGTGGTGCCGACCATGAACGGGTACATGGCCGAGCGCGGCATGACCTCGCCGGGCAGCACGCGCGGGGAAACCAGCACGGAGAGCACGGCCTCGCGGTACGGACCGACCTCGCTGGCCTCGAAGTCGAAGGCGGTCACGCCGAGCACGCCGAGCCCGTGCCGCGGCTCCACGGGCTGCAGGCCGCGCGGGATGAGGCGGGCCGCGTTCGCGGTGGGGAACTCGAAGAAGCCCATCACGGCTTCGCGGAAGCGGTACTCGCGCGGGGCGCTCACAGGATCCCCTCCTCCCGCAGCACGCGGGTGAGGATCGCGACGCCCTCGTCCAACTGCTCGGTGGTGTGGGCCGCCGAGACCGAGATGCGGAAGCGCGAGCGGTGCGTGGCCACCGCGGGATAGACCACGGGCTGCAGGTAGAGGCCTCCCTCCTGCAGCCGGCGCCCGATCTCGAAGATGCGCCGGTCGTCCCGGATCATCACGGGAATCACCTGCGAGGTCGACTCGCCGACGTCCACGCCGTGCTCGGCGAGCCTGCCGCGGATGTGGGCCACATTGGACCAGAGCCGGGCCCGCAGCTCCGGCTCGCGCTGTGCGATCCGCACGGACTCGAGCACGCCCGCGGCCACGACCGGCGAGAGGCCGCAGGAGAAGAGCCGCGAGTGCGCGAAGCCCTCGAGGTACTTGTAGAGGCTCGCGCTGCCCGCCACGAAACCGCCCTGGCCGCCGGTCGCCTTGGAGAGCGTGCCCACGTGCAGATCGATCTGGTCCTCGAGCTCGAACTGCTCGACGACGCCCCGGCCGTTCGGCCCATAGATGAAGGTCGAATGCGCCTCATCGATCATGACCCGGGCCTGCTGGCGCCGGGCGATCTCGACCACCTCGGGGAGACGGCACACGTCGCCGTCCATCGAGTACACGCCCTCGACCACCACCAGCTTCTTGCCGGCCCGACCCGCCAGCCGGCGCTCGAGGTCCTCCGGCCGGTTGTGACGGAAGTAGCGCACCTCGGCCTTGGACAGGATGGCCCCGTCCACGATGCTGGCGTGCACGTTCTGATCGCAGACGATGAGGTCCCCCGGCCGCATGAGCCCCTGGAGCAGGCCGAGGTTCGTCGCGTACCCGGACGGGAACAGGAGCGCGGCTTCCTTCCTCTTGAACGCGGCCAGCTCGCGCTCCAGCTCGAGGTGCACGTCCATGGTGCCGCTCAGCACCGGGGAGCCGGACGCGCCCAGACCGTACTTCTCGAGCGCGCGATGAGCGGCCTCGATCACCTCGCGCCGCGCCGAGAGACCGAGATAGTTGTACGAGGCGAGGTTCAGCAGCCGCCGGCGCTGGTGTCCGAGCTTCTCCTCGAGGTCGATGCAGGTGGTCGGAGGCGAGTGCATCGGCTGCGAGTAGAGCGAGTACCCGCGGACCTGGGCCTGGTCGTACCACTGCGTGTAGGGTTCGAGGATCGCGAAGACGTCGTCGCTTGACGAGTAGTGGAAGTTGCTATAGTCGTAGTCGAAATAGTCCTGCTCGGCTTCGATCTGTGTCGGCATCGGCGACCTCACGTCGATGACACTCGTGGTCGAGTCTCAGGGCGGCGACTTCACTCCCCACACGCTCGGGGTCCGCGCGTGACGGCTGCGGCGCGAAGCCTCTCCTTCTTCGTACTCTACCTCGCCTACTGGGTGTTCGTCATGGAGCCCGTCCAGTGGCTCCTGCTGGCGCCCGTGCTGGCCCTGGCGCCCCGCCTTCGCGCCCCGTGGATGCGCGCGTGGATGGGCGGCCAGGCGCGGTTCATGCTCTGGCTCTCCCAGAGAATGGCAGGATGGCACCTCGGGGTCGAGGGAGCAATCCCCCCCCGGAGCTGCATCGTGGTCATGAACCACCAGTCGGTGCTGGACGTCGGCATCGGCCTTTCCCTGGTCCGCGGGCCCTATGCGCTCATTCCCACGCGCGCCCGTTACCGCTGGTCCGTTCCCGGCGTCTCGAGCATGATCCGTCTCGCCGGGTACCCCTTCGTCGCCCAGCGCGCCGCCGCCACCCGGGCCGACCTCCTCGCCCTGCGGGACGCGGCGGACGCCGTCGCCCGGGGGGAACGCTCCCTGCTCATCTTTCCCGAAGGACACCGTTCGCGCAACAAGAGTATTCTGCCCTTCATGACCTCGGGCCTGCGCCTGATCCTGCGCCGCGCGCCCGGCCGGCCGGTCTACGTCGTGGTGGTCGAGGGCTTCCGTCACCTGCGCTCGATGCGGGACGTGGCGCTGCGCCTGGCCGGAACGCGGGCACACGCGGTGGTGCTCGGCCCGTTCGCCGCGCCCGCGGAGCCGGAGCGCATCGATGCGTTCATCCAGCAGCTCCACGCCACGATGTCCGCGGCGCTCGAGCGTCTCCCCGATTCCCCGTCCGGCGCGTCTCCCCGTGCCCAGGCATCCGGCGCGACCGCCTGACCCGGCGCTCGAGGCGGCGCTTCGCACGGGGTTGGATCGGGCCCCGGACGAGGACACCGCAGGTCTCGCGGCGCGGGTGGCATCGGCCTTCGGCCCCGCGGCCGCCTGCCTCGTCCACTACGGCTCGCACGTGCACGGCGCCGAGCCCGCGCCCGAGAGCGCCCAGGATTTCTTCGTGATCGTGGAGGCCTACGCGCCGGCGTATCGGGCTCTCGCGCTCGAGGGCGCGCTCCACCGCCCGGCCTGGCTCGCGGCCGGCCTCAATCGGATTCTCCCGCCCAACGTGATCGGGATCCGAGCGGGGACCGGACTCGCCAAGTGCGCCGTGCTCCGCTGGCGGGACCTGGAATCCGGGTGCTCCGCGCGCCCGCGGGACCATTTCGTGCGCGCCCGGCTGTTCCAGCAGGTCGAGATCACGTGGGCGCGCGATGCCGCGGCCCGCGCGCGTGCCGCCACGGCCATCGCCGCCGCGCGCGCGGGGACCTTCCGCTGGATCCGGCCCTTCCTGCCCGCGGTCTTCGGCGCCGGAGGCTACGCCGAGACGCTGCTGCAGGTCTCGTTCGCGGCGGAGATCCGGCCCGAGGACGAGTCGCGGCCGGCACGGCTCGCGGCCGCCCAGGGCGGCACGCTGCTGCCGGTCTACGGCGCGCTGCTCGACGATCTCGCCGCCCGCGGCGTTCTCGCCCGCGAGGGTGCCGAGTATCGTGAGCCGT
>DATKKO010000021.1:0-2810 GCA_035542955.1 Terriglobales bacterium | reverse complement strand
CGCTCGAGCGCGCGGCGGCGGGCGGGATCGCCGTGGTCGGCGGGCACCCGCTCGCGGGCCACGACGGCAGCGGCTTCGGCACCGCGCGCGCGGGTCTCTTCCGCGACACGGCCTTCGCCCTGTTGCCGGTCACCGACGTTCCCGAAGTGATCGATGCGCTGCTTGCCGATCTCGGCGCGCGGCCGCTCGTGGTGGACGCGGCCACGCACGACCGGGCGCTCGCGCGCACGAGCCACCTGCCGTACCTCGTCGCGTGTGCCCTCCGCGAGCTGGGCGACGCAGCCGCCGCGCACGGCCTCGCGGGCCCGGGCTTCCGCGACATGACCCGGCTCGCGGCCAGCGATCCGCGGATGGCGGGCGCGTATTGCAGGGCGAACGCGGGCGAGGTCGCGGCCGCGTGGCGCGAGCTGGCGGAGCGGATGGAGAAGAGAATCGCGGGCCTGAGCTAGGCGCCTGCGCGCGCGGCCTCAGGACTGCGGCTCGGGCTCCTCCGACAGCACCGGCAGGCGCGTGAGCATCGTGACGTAGTCGTCGGGCAGGCGGTGGGCGCGCGCGCCCTTGACCACCGTGTCCAAGTAGCGGCGCGAGGGCAGCGACGGATTGGCCTCGCGGGCCCGATAGGTCCACGCGCGCACGCGGCGCGGGACCGAGCCGTCCGCGGGCCGCACGAAGTCCACCCAGATCGACTCGCGCTCGTAGCGGTTGTTGGCGTCGCCGACCGGGTGCGTGAACCCCTCGCACTGGTCGAGCCCGTGGATCTCCTCGTCGCTCAGCTCGTAGAGCACGCCCCACACGTCGTTGCCGTGGGAGAGCTGGAGGCTGGCGACGCCGCCGTTCCAGCGCTTCGAGAAGCGCGGGAAGATCAGCTTGTGATCGCGCAGGACGGCCACCCCGACGACGCGGTTCCCGGGACAGCGCTGCCGCATCAGATCGGGGTCGAGATTGGATCCGAAGCCGAAATAGAGCATACGGCCTCCGCCAAATCACGAGCCCGGGGCGTGCGGGCCTCCGGGCGTCTCGTTGTGTCCAGCATAGATCATGGGCACCGTCCCGGATACAGCGTTTTCCCCATCCCCGTCGGGGTTTGTCGGGCCGGGGGACGCTGGCTATCATCCCGCCGCTGAATCCAGCCGGAGCCGGACGAATCCTATCTCCCGTCGCGGGGCACCCACGCGAGAGCGTGGGTCCCGGGCGCCCGGCGAAGCCGGGTCCGGGAGCCGGCGGCCCGCATCCTTTCCCTCACCTCGGAGAACCAGGCATGGCGCTGGACTTTCTCGCCTTCGGTCCCCACCCCGACGACGCCGAGATCGGCTGCGGGGCGACACTGCTCAAGATGAAGTCCCTGGGGCACTCGACCGGCATCGTCGACATGACGACCGGCGACATGGGCTGGGGCACGCCCGAGGAGCGGCTCAACGAATGCGAGTGCGCGGCCCGGGTCCTGAAGCTCGACGTGCGCGAGAACCTCGACCTGGGCGACTTTCGCATCGCGGACACGTTCGAGAACCAGTGCAAGGCCGCGGCCATGATCCGCAGGCACAAGCCGCGGGTCGTGTTCGCTCCCTACTACAACCTGCCGATCGGGCGCGGCCTCGGCCACAACGATCACTACAAGACCGGCCAGATCGTGGCGAACGCGTTCAACCTCGCCCACCTGCGCAAGGCGCCGATCGAGGGCGAGCCGTTCCAGGCGCGCGCGCTCTTCTTCTATTTCCTGCCGTTGGGCACGGTCCCGACCTTCCTCGTCGACGTGACCGAGCACTACGAGGAGTCGCTCCGCGCGGTCGAGTGCCATCAGAGCCAGTTCGCGAACCCCGAGCGCCCCCGCCCGGTCGAGCTGCCGCCGCCGCGCGACGCCTTCATCTCCTTCGCGCGCCACTGGGGCTGGCAGCTCGGCGTCCGCTACGCCCAGGCGTTCCTCTCCACCTCGCCGCTGCGCGTCGGCGATCCGCTCGATCTGGTGAAGGACGTGGTTCCGCGGCCGTGAGCGCGCGGCCGCGAAGCCTCCCCGCGCCGATCCGGGCTCTCGCCCTCGCCGGCGCCGCTCTGCTCGCGCTGGCCGTGCCCGCGCGCGCGCGCCCGACGGGCACCGCGTGGCCCGCGCGGCCGGCCCGGCTCGAACGCGGGACCGCGGCGGACCGCCGCCTCGCGCGGCTCGAGGACCGGTACCTCGAGGCTCGCCTCGCCGAGCGGCCCGACCTCGCCACCGCGCTGGGCGACCATCGCGCGGACGACCGGCTCGAGCCCGTGGGCGAGCACGCCCTCGTCGCCGCGCGCCAGCGGATCGCGCTCTTCCAGCAGCGGCTCGACTCGATCCCGCGCGCGTCGCTCTCGGCCGCGGGCGCGATCGAGCACGACGTGCTCGCGGCCCGGCTCGCCGCCGAGCGCGCGTCGCTCGAGGCGGTGCGCTGCTGGCAGCGCGACCCCGCCGCCTATCTCGCGCTGGCGGGGCGCGCGATCGAGGACTTGCTCGAGCGCGGCACGGCCTCGCTCTGCGAGCGCCCGCGCGCGCTCGCCCGCCGCCTCGAGCAGGTGCCCGAGGTGCTGCGCGGCGCGCGCGTGAACCTGCGCGATCCGCCGGCCCTCCTGCTCGAGGACGCGCGGCTCGAGATCGAGCGGCTGCTGCGTCTCTATCGCACGGCCGTGCCCCTCGTCGCCACGGAGTGCCGGGACGAGCGCGTGCAGGGCGATCTCGCGCAGGCCGACAGCACGGCCGTGCGCGCGGCCGCCGACTTCCTCGACTACCTGAACGTGGACCTCGCGCCGCGCGCGCACGGCGCGGACGCGCTCGGCGAGGCCGCGACCCGCCG
>DATKKO010000020.1:0-2183 GCA_035542955.1 Terriglobales bacterium | reverse complement strand
GCGTGAGCAGCAGCGAGAACACCGCGCCGGCGAAGAAGGCGTCCGAGCCGCGCGCCCCGAGCAGGCCGAGCGGACGTCCGGCCTCCGCGAGCACGAACGAGAACTCGCCGATCTGCGCGAGCGCGAGCGCGGCGGCGCCCGCCACGCGCGACGGCGCGCCGCTCGCGCGCAGGGCGACGAAGGCGGTCGCGAGCTTCACCAGCACGAGTCCCGCCGTGCTGGCGGCCACGAGCCCCGGCCGCGCGATCACGGTGGCGGGCGCGAAGGACATGCCGATCGCGACGAAGAACACGCTCGCCAGCGCGTCGCGGAGCGGGAGGAGATCGGCCGTGATCAGGTCGCGCAGCTCGGAGCCCGCGAGCAGCAGACCGGCGACGAACGCGCCCACCGCGAGCGAGGCGCCCACCCGCGAGGCCAGCGAGGCGCTGCCCAGCACCACGAGCAGGATGCCGAACAGGAACGCCTCGCGCGAGCCGGAGCGCGAGGCGCGGCCCAGCAGCCAGGGCAGCACGCGCCGCGCGAGGGCGATCGCCAGCGCCGCGAGCGCGATCACGGCGAGCGCGCCGGGGAGCCCCGCGGTCAGCTCCGCCGCCGTGAAGCGTTCGCCGCGCGCCCAACGGCCCAGCGGCCCGGCCAACAGCAGGAACGGGATCGCCGCGAGGTCCTGGAACAGGAGCACGCCCGTGGCCGCGCGCCCGTGCGGCGACTGCAGCTCGATCCGGTCCGTGAGCAGCTTGAGCACGACCGCGGTGCTCGAGAGCGAGACCAGCATGCCGAAGAAGATCGCGCGCGCCGGGGGACGGCCGGCGGCGATCAGGATGCCCGCGACCGCCGCGACCGTGAGCAGGACCTGGAGCGCGCCGCCCACGAGCGCGCGCCGGCCGAGGCGGCGCAGGTCGGCGAGCGAGAACTCGAGCCCGACCGTGAACAGGAGCACGACCACGCCGAACTCGGCCAGCGTGCGCACGAGCGCCGGATCGTGCACGAGGCCGAAGCCGCCGGGCCCGATCAGGATGCCGGTCACGATGAATCCCACCGTGGCCGGCAGGCGCAGGCGGCGGAACAGCAGCACCACCGCGAGCGAGGCGCCCGCGAGCAGGATCAGCTCGCGCAGGATCGGGATCTCGGGATTCAGCGCGCGCTCCTGCGGCGGAGGACCGCGGACGTGGCTCGCTCGCCGCGGCCCGCCCCGCGCCGGCCCGGGTTCGGCCGCGGGTTCTTGCGCCCGGTCTCGAGCTTGTTCCTGACCTCGCGCAGGACGCGCGCGGCGAGCACGCCCTCGTGCCGCGCGAGGAAGGCGCGCACCGTGTCGGGATCGCGCTTCGCCGCCTCGCGCAGCGCCCAGGACATCCCCTTCACCACCATGTCGTCACGATCCGCCGCGAGCAGGGCGCAGATCCGCAACGTGCGCGGCAGGTCGCCCGTGCCGCCGCGGGACGGCAGGTTCAACGGAACGGTGGAGACGAGCGCGATCCTGCGCCACCAGCGGCTGCGCGACCGCGCCCAGGCGCGGATGCGCGCGTCGCTCACCTGTCCGCGGCGCCAGGCGGGGCCGCTGAGGAGGCAGGCGAAGCTGTCCGCCGTGACCCAGTTGTCGGGGTCGTGCGCCAGCCGCTCGAGGCCGCGGGCGCCGAGGCTCTCCGCGGCCGGGCGATGCCGCTCGAGCAGCAGGAAGGCGAGGAGGCCGGCCTCGAAGGTCCCGCCCTCCGCCAGCTCCCGCGCGACGCGCAGCACCGCGCGCGCATCGAGCGCGCGGCACTCGCGCCTCGTGTCGCGCGCCGCGGCGTCGAGCTCCGAGCCGCGCAGGCCCAGGCGCCGGAGCCGCGTGCCGTAGCCGCCCGAGGCCGGGTGGTCCGAGGGGGTACGCGCCAGCGACTCGAGCCGCGCCCGCGCGCGGGCGCACACGTCCCGCGGATCCATGCTCGTCGCTCGAGCGGCGGCCGTGCTCACGCGGCTTCAGGCTCCTCTCGCCAGCTCCTCGTAGAGATACGCGCAGCTCTTCGTGCCCCCGTGGAACGAGGAGAGGTTGAACTTCTCGTTCGGGGCGTGCAGGTTGTCGTCGGGAAGCGCGAAGCCCATCAGGATGCTCGGCAGGCCGTGCGTCTGCTGGAACGTCGCCATCACCGGGATCGAGCCGCCTTCGCGGACCAGCACCGGCGCCTTGCCCCAGGCCCGCTCGAGCG
>DATKKO010000019.1:0-2035 GCA_035542955.1 Terriglobales bacterium | reverse complement strand
CGAGCGTCGCGCCCGTTTCGGCCGGCGCGGTCGCGCCCGGCAGGTCGCACAGCGCGATCAGCGCGACGCCGGGCAGCAGCGCCGAGAGCTCGCGCAGCTTGTCGCGGTTGAACGTGGCGAGGACGAAGCGCATCAGGGCCGGGGCGCGGCGGGCAGCAGGCCCGAGTCGCCGAGCAGCCGGCGCTGGATCGCGGTCACGCGCCGGATGCCGGCCCGCGCGAGCGCGAGCAGCGCGCGCAGGTCCGCGGCGTCGAAGGTCGCGCTCTCGCCCGTGCCCTGCACCTCGATGAAGCGCCCCGAGCCGGTCATCACCACGTTCATGTCGACCTCGGCCTTCGAGTCCTCGGCGTAGGTGAGGTCGAGGCACGGCACGCCGCCGGCGAGGCCGACCGAGATCGCGGCCACCGTGTCCTTGAGCGGTGGCCCGAGCAGCCGGCCGTCGTTCGAGAGCTTCACGAAGGCGTCGTGCAGCGCGACGAAGGCGCCGTTGATCGCCGCCGTGCGCGTGCCGGCGTCGGCCTCGATCACGTCGCAGTCGAGCAGGATGGTGCGCTCGCCGAAGACCTTGAGATCGGTGACCGCGCGCAGCGAGCGCCCGATCAGGCGCTGGATCTCCTGCGCGCGGCCGCCGGCCTGGGCCGTGCGCGGCGTGCGCTCGCGGGTCGAGCGCGGCAGCATGCCGTACTCCGCGGTGACCCAGCCGCCGCCCTTGCCCCGCAGCCAGCCGGGCAGCCGGTCCTCGATGGTGGCCGTGCACAGCACGCGCGTGCGCCCCATCGTGACGAGCGCCGAGCCCTCGGCCGTGGGCAGCACGCCGCGCTCGAAGCGGAGCGGCCGCGCCTGCCGCGGCTCGCGGCCGTCGGGACGCGCCGGGGCGTCCCCGCGATTCGGGATCGATCCTGGTTTCTCGCTCACGAGGCTTCCCTCCGCACGGGGCTCACTGGGGGGAACGCGCGCTCGAACCACGGCAGATCGGTCTGGTCCACGATCGTGGTGCGCGGCAGACCGCGGCCGAGGAACGTCCGCGCCACGCGCTCGAAGCTCAGGCGCTCGTCGCTCAGGAAGAGATGGTGCTCCGGCGTCGCCCCCGCGGGCGCCAGCAGCTCGTGCTTGCGCAGGAACGCCGCGGTGGCCGTCGCGGCCTCGGCGCCGGAGTCGATGAGCCGCACCTGCGGCCCGACGATCTCCTGCACGAGCGGGGCGATCAGCGGGTAGTGCGTGCAGCCGAGGATCAGGCAGTCGAGGCGCTCGTCGCGCAGCCCACCCAGGTATTCCTCGGCCACGTGGCGCGTCACCGGGTGATCGAGCCAGCCCTCCTCGATCAAGGGCACGAACAGCGGGCAGGCGCGCGAGACCACGTACGTGCCGGGCGCGAGCCGCTCGATGGCGCGCGCGTAGGCGCCGCTCGCGACGGTGGCCTGCGTGCCGATCACGCCCACCCGGCGGACCCCGTCGCGGGGCGGGCCGGCAGTGACCGCGACTCCGGCCGGCGGATCGATCACGCCGATCACGGGGATCTCGAGCCGCGCCTTCAGGGTTTCGATCGCGTACGAGGACGCGGTGTTGCAGGCGACGAGCAGACACTTGACGTCCTGCCGCAGCAGGAAGCGCGCGATCTCGAGGCTGAAGCGGGTGATGGTGTCGCGCGACTTGCTGCCGTAGGGCACGCGCGCGGTGTCGCCGAAGTAGATCACGCGCTCGCCGGGCAGCACGCGGAACAGCTCGCGCACGGCGGTGAGCCCGCCGAGCCCCGAATCGAACACGCCGATCGCGCGCGAGTTCATGCGAGCGCCAGAGTCGAAGCGGGAGGCGCGGAGGATGGCCGCGGGGCACCCGCGCGCAAGCGCGGGTCGCGTGTCGCGCAAAGGGAGCTCCGCGCCTCCCGCACCGGCCACTCGGAGGTTCGCTCGCGAGCGCTCACGGCCAGTCCGCCACGTCGAGCGGCCGGTCCAGCGGCACGTGACCCGCCAGGCTCGCCAGCGGCACGCCCTCGCACACGATCAGCACCCGTTTCACCTCGGGGAGATTGTCGCCC
>DATKKO010000018.1:0-3783 GCA_035542955.1 Terriglobales bacterium | reverse complement strand
GCTCTTCGATCTCCAGCCGTACGCTGCCTCGACCTGGTCCTCGCGGCGGAGCTTCGACGAGACCGGCTCCGCCTCGGCCTGGGACGAGCGCCGCCTCCACGATCTGGGCGTGGACGCGCGCGTGCCGCTCTCCTCGACGCTCGTGCTCAACGCCACGCTGAACCCCGATTTCAGCCAGATCGAGGCGGACGCGCTGCAGATCGACGTGAACCAGCGCTACCCGCTCTACTACGAGGAGAAGCGGCCCTTCTTCCTCGAGGGCGCGGACATCTTCAAGAGCCAGTTCGATCTCGTCTACACGCGGCGCCTCGCCGATCCCACCTACGGCGCCAAGCTGGCCGGCACGCTCGGACACGTGCGGCTCGGTGGCATCGTGGTGCGCGACGACGGCGGCAGCCCGCTCGAGGGCATGGGCGCGGGGACCGCGGAGGGCACGACGGGCAAGGGCTGGTTCCACATCGGCCGCGCGAGCTGGGAGATCGGCGAGAACTCGAGCCTCGGCGTGCTCCTCGCCGCGCACCAGAGCGAGGGGGGCATCCTGCTGGATGCGGGCGCGGGTGAGACCGGGCAGCCGAGCGGCGGCGGCAACGTGGTGCTCGCGGCGGACGCGAAGGTCCGGCTCTCGCGCGGCTGGTTCTTCGCCGGTCAGATCGCGCAGAGCCGGTCGAACGCCGACACCGTGACGTTCGCGGACGTGTGGGACTCGACGGGAATCCAGATCGGCTGGACCACGCGCCGGGCCACGATGCGCGATCTCGCCTACATGGCGGACTTCGAGTACCTGGACGCGGTCCGCCATCTCCAGCTCTTCCAGCAGTACCTCGGCCCGCGCTTCCGGGCGGAGAGCGGCTTCCTCGAGCGCGTGGACCTTCGCAAGACCGGGCTCAACTCGGACTTCTACGTGCGGCCGAACAACGCCTGGCTGCGCTCCGTCCAGCCGGCGCTCAACGCCTACGTGTGGCACGATCACGGCGGGGTGCCGCAGGAGTGGTCGGTCGCGCCCGGCATGGAGTGGAGCTTCGAGCGGCAGACCACGCTCGAGCTGAAGGCCGAGCGCGCGATGGAGCGCTGGCAGTCGCGCGACTACCTCGAGACCTGGTGGATCCTCGAGCTGAACAACACGACCTGGAAGACGCTGGATCTGCACGTCGAGGCATCGGCCGGCGACGGCGTCTTCTACGGGCCGAGCGACGCGGCCTCGTTCCGCGGCTGGTCCGAGAAGCTGGAGACCTGGGCCACGCTGCGGCCCGGGGCCGGGCTCACGGCGGAGCTGGGGGCGCAGGCCAGCCGCTTCTCACGCGCGCGCGGGGAGCGGCCGATCTTCTCCGTGTGGGTGCTGGGCGCGAAGACCACCTGGCAGTTCACGCGCCGGCTCTATCTGCGGCTCTATCCCCAGTACGACACCGGCTCCGAGCACCTCGACGCGGACGCCTTGATCGCCTACGTCGTGCACCCGGGCTCGGTCGCGTACCTCGGCTTCAACGGCGACGGCGATCGCGTCGCGGGGCGCCAGCGCACGACGGGGCGCACGCTGTTCTTCAAGCTCTCCTACCTCTTCCAGCGCTGACGCCGCCGCGATCGGCCGGGCGCGCACGCGCGCGCGGCCGGGCCGGCGCACGCGCGTCCTCCTCCCCGGCCGCCTCGAGGCGTGATCAGCTGCTGGGCGTCACCGGCCCCTTCTCGTTCGTCTCCTTCGTGTAGGTCTCCCGCCGGATCTCGTGGATCTCGACGGTGATCGCGCACTTCCGCTCGGCCCACGCGCTCGCGAAGGTCTCGCGCAGGATGCCGAGCATGCGCGCGCCGATCCGCTTGAGCAGTGCGGAGTCGCGCCCCGAGAGGATGCCCACGGTCAGGTGCACGAAGACGCGGCCGGGCGTGCCGTCGCCGATGAGGAACTGGTCGTAGCCCACGGCGCGGCTCTTCATGTCGCCGAGCGCAAACGGGCCCATCTCCGGCAGCGCGGCGTTCAGGCGGCGGAACAGCGCGTGGAAGTCCACGGGTTCGGGCAGATTGTTCGAGTACTCCAGAGTCAGGTGGGGCATGGCGCCTCCCGGGGGACGACCGGCCGGACGCCCCTTCTCGATCCGCGGCTTCCGGCCGGCGCGGCCGCGGACCTAGCCGTCACACGCGCGATCACGCAAGAACGCGCGCGACGAACGGCACGAGGGTACGCCCCGCGCTGGACGTTGAGTAGTGGTCTTGCGCCGGTCGTGGGCGCGGCGTTCAGCGCGACGCCTGTCCGACCCCCCGAACAGCACCATGCGGTCGCGCACCGGGTCGTAGACCGCTCCGGCGTAGGCCCGCGCGCCGAGGTCGAGCATTGCCCAGGCGCCGTCGGTGACGTCCGATGCGCGCGCCGGGAGGCCCAGTAGAAGACCTGCCAGGCAGCCCAGAGACAGACACACGCTGCCCGTGCGGGGGAAGGGCCGAGGGGAACTCATTGCCCTACGCTCCTTGAGAGATCGCCGGGATGCCAGCGGCACCGTCGGCTAGGAGCGCAACGAAGGTGGGGCCACCCGTGCAACCCCCGGGTCGGCGTAGGCAATCGTCCGCCCGTCTGGAGCCCGCGTCAATACTCCAGCTGGATCTTGGATGAGCACTACCCTGGGGCAACTCAGAGTCCCTCCCCCCGCGCCCACCTCTCGCCGAACGCGAACACGCCCGCCGGATCGAACGCCTCGCGCAGGCGCTCGCGCAGCGCGAGCTCCGCGGCCTGCGGCCGAATCGGCGGCTCGAGCGCGGCGACGCCGGCCAGATCCCCCGTGCCCGCGAGCGCCTCGAGCAGCGTGAATCCCGTTTCGAGCAGCGGCGCGATCACCTCGCGCGCGGGCGCCTCTCCCGGAAAGTCCACGAGCCGCCCGGCCGGCGCGTGCAGCAGCGAGGTCGCGGCGGCCGTCGGGTGCGCGAGCAGCGGCGCCAGCGCGGCCGGCGTGTTCGCGCTCGTCGCCAGCGTGAGCCGCGCTCCGCCGCGGCGCTCGAGATCGGCGAGGCCCTGCCACAATCGCGCGGCCGGCTCGTCGACGAGCCGCGCGTCGGGTTCGCCCAGCGCGCGCTCGCACGCGGCGGTCTGCTCCTCCACGCGCGCCTCGTCGTCCTCGAATCCGGCGACGAGCGTGAACGGCCCGGTGGGCGAGGCGACGCTCAGCTCGCGCGTGAGCGCGTCGCCCACTACCGAGAGTACGGCCGGCTCGAGCCGCGGCAGCGACGCCCAGCGCGCCTCGTCGCGAAGCTCGCGCGGGCCGATGCCGTAGATGAGCGCGACGCGCCGGCCGGGTGCGGGGACGAGCTTGAGCGCCGCCTCGAGCAGCACGGCGAGCCCGCCGCGGGACCCGCACAGCAGACGGTGCACCGCGTAGCCCGCGACGTTCTTCACCACGCGGCCGCCGCTGCGGACTACCGCGCTGCGCGCGGCGGTGCCCGTCGTGCCGTCGCCGAGCGCGAAGCGCGCGCCGAGGATCCGGTCGCGCGGCGCGCCGAAGCGCAGCCGGCGCGGTCCCGAGGCGTTCGCGGCGAGCACGCCGCCCAGCGTGGCGCGCGCCGCCAGCGCGCCTTCGAGCGGCAGCTCCTGCCCGTGCTCGGCGAGCGCCGCGCTCAGCGCGGCCAGCGCCGCGCCGCACTCGGCGACGAGCGTGAGATCCTCGGGCTGGTACTCGACGATCCGGTCGAGCGCGCTGAGGTCGAGCGCGATGTCATAGCGCTCGGGCGGGCGCGCGCGCGGCAGCGCGACCCCGCCGCCCCACGGCACGACCGAGAGCCGCTCGCGCGCGGCGGCCGCCAGCGTCT
>DATKKO010000017.1:0-5410 GCA_035542955.1 Terriglobales bacterium | reverse complement strand
CGGAATGCCGCGCTCGCGCCCCACGCGCTCCACGAGGTCGCGCGCCAGCGCGTCGCGATCGGGGGCCATCTCGCCGAACGCGCCGAATCCGAAGTAGCCGCGCAGGCCGAAGTGCCCGAGCTTGATGCGGGCCATCTGGGTCATGTTGCCGGTGAGCAGCCCGAGCGCCCATCCGGGCACGGCGGCGATGCGGTCGAGCAGCCCGGGGATGCCGGGCATCATGCGGCCGCGCCCGGGGCGCAGCTCGCGGCGCATGTGGTCGAAGACCGAGTTCCAGAAGCGCGCCTCGTCCTCCGGATCGAAGCTCCGGCCGTGCTTGCCGAGGATGTCGGCGAGGATGCGCGGCTCGGTGCGCCCCGCGAACGGGACGTCGGCGAGATCGTCCTCGATGCCGAGGCGGTCGCGCACGGCCCCGGCGAACGCGGCGCGGGCGGCACCCTCCGTCATGAGCAGGGTGCCGTCCACGTCGAACAGCCAGGCCAGGCGCGGGTTCATCGGCCTCACATGATGGGCGGCGGCTGGATCCCCATGAGCCGCAGGTAGAGCACGAGCTGGGCGCGGTGATGGATCTCGTGCTCCTGCACGCGCGCGAGGATGTAGTGCACGGTGTAGTGGCGCTGGGCCGAGCCGTCCTGCGGCTGATAGTGGACCAGGGTTCCGAGCTCAGCCGCCGGCTGGTCGAACCAGCGCCGCGTGTGGGCGTGCCACTCGGCGAGCGCGGAGAGCAGGCTCGCGCGATCGTGCCCGCCGTGCGCCGTCACCCAGCCGAGCGACGGATTCTCGTGCTCCAGGATCCACTCCTCGTACGGCCCGCCCTCCAGCACGTGATGGATCCACCCGCGCTCGGCCTCGGCGACGTGCAGCGCGACCTGGTGCGCGGTGAACATCTCGGGCCGCGGCTTGAAGTCGAAGCGATCGTCCGGCAGGGCGGCGATGGCGTTCAGCAGAAAGGGACGGATCTGGGAGTCCCAGTACGGGAAAAACGACCCGATCGTTCCGGGCCGATCGGCCGCCGAGAGCCTGCGGCTCGCTTCCTTGATCTCGAGTGCCGTGGACACGTCCGATTCCTCCGAGGGGGATGGCGCGCCGCAGTCTACCCGACCCGGCGATCGAGCGCCTCGCCGCGCGGGCAGGAGCGGGCTCTCGAGATTCGGGCGCGCCTGCGCCCTGTGCCTCGCCGCGTCGGGGCATGTGGCGCGATCGTGGGGGGATTCGGCGCAGCAGAATTGCCGCTGCGCGCGCCCGTCCGCTTTGCGTCGGCCCGGCGAGGCCATCTAGAATTGAGGGGTCTGCTCGACCTCGTCATCCCCTCGTCGGAGGCTGCATGCCGTTCCCCCGGCCGCTCGCCATCGCGCTCGCCATCGCTGCTCTGCTCTCCATCGCCCCGGCGGCTCCCGCCTCTCCCCCGCACGCGAAGCTGGTCCGCGTCGCGCTCGATGCGTCGCTGACGCTCGAGACCATCCTGCGCGAGGGCTTCGACATTGCCAGCGTGAAGGGCGGCGCGTGGGTGGACCTCGTCGCGCATCCGGGCGACGAAGCGCGCCTCCAGGCGCTCGGCGCCCGCACCGAGGTGATCGACGACGACCTGGAGGCGCACTACGCCCAGCGCGCGGCGCGCGACCTCGCCTCGCGTCCGCAGTCCGCGCCGGCGCGCGTGCGCAGCGCGGCGCGGCCGGACGGCGTGTTCCGCATCGAGCAGCTGCCTCCCTTCGGCTCCGGCAGCATGGGCGGGTTCTGGACGCTCGCCGAGGTGAAGATGAAGCTCGACTCGCTGGTGGCGAGCGACACGCGCGACCTCGTCGCCGACAAGGTCGACACGATCGGCTGGTCGATCGAGGGCCGCCCGATCTGGGGGCTCCGCATCGGCAAGGCCGTGACCGGTCCCGACACGCGGCCCGCGGTCTACTTCAATGCGCTCACGCACGCCCGGGAGCCCGAGGGCATGCAGGCCACGTTCTGGTTCGTGGACGACCTGCTCGCGAACTACGACACGGATCCGTTCGCGCACTACCTGCTCGATCAGCGCGTGATCTACATCTGCCCGATCGTGAATCCGGACGGCTACGCCTACAACCAGGTCTACGCTCCCGACGGCGGCGGCTCCTGGCGGAAGAACCGCAGGCTCAACACCGGCGGCACCTACGGCGTGGACCTCAACCGCAACTACAGCATGTGGTGGGGCTACGACAACATCGGCTCGAGCCCCACGCCGGGCAGCGAGACGTATCGCGGGACCGCTCCCTTCTCCGAGCCCGAGACGCAGGCCCAGCGCGACATCGTGGTCTCCCTCCAGCCCGCGACCGGGATCTCGTTCCACACCTACGCCGACGACTTCCTCCATCCCTGGGGATACAGCAACGTCGCGCCCGCGGATTCCGCGGTCTGGTACGAGTGGAACGACGAGGCGACCCTGGGCACGACCTACATCGCGGGCGAGGGCCCGCGCGTGCTCTACGCGACGAACGGCGACTTCAACGACTGGACGTACGGCGACACGAGACTCAAGCCGCTCTGTTACAGCTGGACGCCGGAGATCGGCACCGACGGCGACGGCTTCTGGCCCGCGCCCTCGCGCATCGTGCCGCTGGCGCGGGAGAACCTGCGCAAGTGCTACGTCGTGGCGGCCGTCGCCGGGCCCTGGGTGCGGATCGAGAGCAGCTTGCTGGTCGAGAGCTCGCTCGACGCGGGCTTCGGCGCCCGTCTCGCGGTGCGCGCGCGCAACCGCGGCCTGCGCGCCACGCCGGAGAACCTCGTGGGCACGATCGTGCCGCTCGACGCGGGCGCCGGCGTGTGGCCGTACGCGAGGACCGTGCCGTATCCGCCGCTCCCGCCGCTCAGCAGCGCGGACGCGACGGAGGGCGCGACCTTCACCATCGCGGCCGACGACACGGTGACGCCCGGCCGCATGCTGCGCTGGGCCGTCGAGTTCACGGCGGACAGCGCCTTCTACTCGCGCGACACGGTCGAGGTCATCGTCGGCCGGCCGACGGTGCTGCTGAGCGAGGCCTGCAACGCGACCACGAACTGGACGATCTCGAGCGGCTGGGGCGTGGTCGCGAACGACGCGGGGCACCCGGACCATTACTTCACCGACAGCCCGTCGGGGAACTACCCGAACAACGCGAACCTCCGGCTCACCTGCAACTCCACGCTCAACCTCACCGGCGGCGTCCATGCCTGGATCCTGCTCGACGCCAAGTGGTATTCCGAGCAGACCTACGACGGCACCCTGGTCGAGGCCAGCCTCGACGGCACGAACTGGACCCAGCTCGCCGGGCGCGGAACCTCGCCCGCCGTCTATCAGTCGTCCTCGCAGCTCATCGGGAAGCCCGTGTACCAGTGTTTCCGCGCGAGCTGGATGCCCGACCGGCTCGATCTCTCGGCCTTCGCCGGCCCGGCCGGGAGCGCGGTGCGCCTGCGGCTCCGCACGGTGTCGGACTCGGGGCTGAACTACGACGGCTTCCGCTTCGACTCGCTGCGCGTGCTGGTCTACGAGCCCGTGCAGCAGCCCACGCCCGCGCTCGCCGCGGGCGACGTCGCCGGCGCGCGGTTCGAGTTCGCGGCGCCCTGGCCGAATCCCGCGCGGGGCGAGTCGCATCTCGGCTTCACGCTGCCGCGCGCGGCCGCGGTCACGCTCGAGGTGCACGACGTGCAGGGCCGGCGCGTGCGCGCGCTGGCGAACGGGCGCTACGCCCCGGGGCGCTACGCGCTCGCCTGGGATCTGCGCGACGACGCCGGGCGGCCGGTCGCGCCCGGCCTGTACCTGGCGCGGATCGCCGGGGACGCGGGCACCAGCGTGCGGCGGATCGTGGTGCTCCACTAGCGCGGGGCAAGCGCGATTCGCTGCGCGTCCGCGCCTGGGGGCGGCGCGCCGCTCCTCACGCGCATCGCGGCGCGGCGCTCCTCGCTCAGCGGCGCGCGGCGCTCCGCATCAGCGGCCGGTAGTAGTGGTCCGGCTTCCCTTCCGCCCAGGGGCGATAGCTGATCGCGAAGCGCACGCGCTCGAGCAGCGGCGGATGGTCGTACTCGAAGAACTTGACCAGCGCCGAGGGCTCGGGGTTCGAGCGGTTCTGCGATCCCAGCTTGATGAACGTGCGCGCGGCCGCGTCGTTGCTGTGCGTGACCTCGAGACCGAAGACGTCTGCCTGGTGCTCCATGCCGCGCGAGAGCGCCCCGAGCGCGGGCCCGGCGAGGAACGAGAACACGGTGATCGCGAGCACGACCAGCGGCAGCGAGGCGAGATCGTGCAGCTCGGCGAAGCCCCAGCGCGGGCCCCAGGCGGAGATCAGGACTCCCATGAGCGCCGACGAGAGCCAGAAGACGAGAAACGCGAACGGCACCATGAGCGCGATCGTGGTCCAGACGTGGCCGAGCTTGTAGTGGCCGGACTCGTGCCCGACCACGAACAGGATCTCGTCCGGCTTCATGCCCTTCAGCGTCGTGTCCCAGATCACGACGCGCTGGGACGGCCCGAAGCCGTTCACGTAGGCATTGTACTTCACCGTCTGCTTGCTCTTGTCCACCTGGTAGACGTGGCGCGCCGGGATCCCGGCGCGGCGCGCGAGATCGAGGATCTGCGCCTCGAGGTGCTTGTCCTGGAGCGGCGTGAATTTGTTGAACAGCGGATCGACCACGACCGGCTCGATCAGCACGCCGATCAGGATCACGGGCAGGGAGGCGACGCCGAGCGCGACCCACCAGCGTCGCGGCCAGCGCGCGAACGCCGCGTAGGCCAGCCGCACGAGCGGCACCACGCCGAAGAAGAAGAAGCCCACGCCGAGCGCGATCAGCTCCTGGCCGAGCCAGCCGCCGAAGCTCTCGGTCGAGAGGCCGTACTGGTGCTCGACCGCGAATCCCTCGTAGAACGCGAGCGGGAAGCCGAGCAGGAAGCTCACGACCAGATAGAGCGCGAAGTAGACGAGCGTGTGCACGTAGCGCCGCGAGCCGCAGCGGCGGGCAACGTCCCGCATCCAGGCCGAGAGCCGCGTGAACAGGATGAGGAGCGCGACGAGGATGCCGTACAGCGGGTCGATGAAGCCGAGGGCCTCGCGCGTGGTCGCGTAGGCGCGGTTCAGCGGCGTGAAGTCCGACCGGATCCGCGCCATGTCGGCGGCCGAATCGGCCGGGGAGACCGGTTCGTCGTGCAGGCTCAGGCTCGTCGCGGCGCGGGTCGTTTCACGCTGCGCAGCGCCGGGCGCCGCCGCGCCGGCCGACTCGGGCGGGGCGCCGGGCGCCGCCGCGCCGACCGACTCGGGCGCGGCGCTTGACGCCGCGATCGGCAGCGAACGCGCGGGAGGAGCCGTCGGCGCGGCGCCGCGACCCTGCGACGCGACGGCAGCTCGCTCGCGCGCCAGGGAAGCCGGGCCGCCAGGCGCCCGCGCGGGCTTCGGCACGGAGGGCGCGAGACCTC
>DATKKO010000016.1:0-4726 GCA_035542955.1 Terriglobales bacterium | reverse complement strand
GTGGCTCTTCCATTGCCTCGTGCCAGCGGCCCATTGGTGGGACGACATCGTCTTCACCTGAGGGACCATGCTCTTCTTCCGGTCGGAGGAACAGATTCGTGAGTGGTGCGCGGCGCGCAACGTCCCGATGCGGCCGCTGGTGAGCATGGACCGGCTCTGGGCTCTGGCCACGACCTGGTACGCGACGCGACTGCAGGAGATCTCCCGGCGGCCGCGGCCCGACGAGATGCGCGCGATCTTCGCCGGCCTGGGGCTGGAAGGAGACTTCTGGGATCCGACGTCGGACCGCTTCCGCTGACGGATGGCGGCAGGCGCCGCCCCGCGCGGCGCTGCGGCCCATTCGCTCCGCTTGACCGCTTCGCTATACTCCGCGCTCCACTTCCGACCCGGGAGACAACGTGCCCCGACGCTTCTACATCACGACCGCGATCGACTACGTGAACGGGCGGCCGCACCTCGGGCACGCCTACGAGAAGGTCCTCGCCGACGCGCTGGCGCGCTACCACCGCCAGCGCGGTGACGCCACCTACTTCCTGACCGGCACGGACGAGCACGGCCAGAAGATCGCGCGCGCCGCCGAGGAGGCGGCCAAGCCGCCCCAGGCCTTCGTCGACGAGATGGCGCAGACGTTCATCACCGCGTGGAAGAAGCTCGAGGTCGTCTACGACCAGTTCGTCCGCACCTCGGACCGGCGCCACGAGATCGCGGTGCAGGAGCTGCTGCGCCGCCTCTCGCTCGCGCGCAGCCCGAAGACGGACGAGCCCGCGATCTACGAGGGCGAGTACGTCGGCCTCTACTGCGAGGGCTGCGAGGGCTTCAAGAGCGAGAAGGAGCTGGACGAGAAGGGCCGCTGCCCCGAGCACAAGAAGAAGCCGAAGGAGATCAAGGAGTCGAACTTCTTCTTCCGGCTCTCGGAGTACGGCGACGCGCTGCTCAGGCACATCGAGTCTCACCCGGACTTCATCCTGCCCGACTACCGCCGGCACGAGGTGGTGAACCTGATCAAGAGCGGGCTCGAGGACGTGAGCATCTCGCGCCCGAACCTCGCCTGGGGCGTGCCGCTGCCGCCCGAGATCGAGGGCGGCGCGGGCCACACGGTCTACGTCTGGGCGGACGCGCTCCTCAATTACCTGTCGGCGCTCGGCTGGCCGCAGCGCGGCTACACGAAGTGGTGGCTGGCGAAGGAAGCCGAGGCGGGCGGCCCGGGCGCGGCCCGGCAGGACGAGTTCCAGGAACTGGACGGACGCGGGCGTCCCGGGTCGGCCTGGGCGGGCACGGGCCAGCCGCTCTACACGAACGCGTTCCACCTGATCGGCAAGGACATCAGCCGCTTCCATTGTGCGCTGTGGCCCGCGATGCTGCTCGCCGCGGGCGTGCCGCTGCCGCGGCAGGTCTACGTCCACGGCTTCATCTACGCGCGCGGGGCGAAGCTCTCGAAGTCCGCGGGCAACGTGGTCGATCCGATCGAGCTGGCCGAGCGCTTCGGCGTGGACGCGCTGCGCTTCTACCTGATCGACGCGATCCCCACCGGCGGCGACGGCGAGTTCACGATCGAGCAGCTGGTCGAGCACTGCAACACGCACCTCGCGAACAAGCTCGGCAACCTGGCAAGCCGCACGGTGACGCTGGTGCACAAGAACTTCGAAGGCAGGACCCCGCCCGACTGGAAGGCCGATTCGTTCGCGGACGCGCCGGTGAGCGAGGCGTTCGCCGCGCTGACCGCGGCCGCCGAGCAGGCCGCCGCCGAGGTGCCGCGGGCCTACGAGGAGGTGCGGCTGCACGACGCGCTCGGGCGCGCGTGGGAGGTGGTCGAGCGCGCGAACGAGTTCGTGGACCGCGCGCGGCCGTGGGACCTGGCCAAGGACCCGGCGCGCCGCGCGGAACTGTCGACGGCGCTCGGCGCGCTGCTCGAGACGCTGCGGCTCGTCGCGATCTGGGCGTGGCCCGCGATCCCGGGCAAGTGCGAGACGCTGTGGAGCGTGCTCGGCCTGCCCGGCGCGCCGGGCGAGCAACGCGGCGCCGTGGCGCGGCCCGCGTTCGGGCCCGTCGCCTCGCGGACGCTCGGGGCGCCCGTGATCCTGTTCCCGAGGATCGATCTCAAGGCCATGGCGGCGGGCTCGCCGGCGCAGACGGGGTCGTCGCCCGCCGCGTGATCCGCGGCGGCGCGGCTCGCCGGCGATGATCGACACGCACTGCCACCTCGCCGACCGGCGCTTCGACCGGGATCGCGCGCAGGTCCTCGACCGCGCGCGCCACGCGGGCGTCACGCACGTGGTCGAGATCGCGTACGCGCCCGAGGTGCTGCCGCGCTCGCAGGCGCTGGCGCGCGAGCATCCGTGGATCTCCCTCTGCGTGGGCGTCCATCCGAGCGAGTCGGGCCGCGTGCCGCTGGACTGGCTGGCCACGCTGCGCGACGAGGCGCGCGCCCCGCGCGTGGTGGCGCTGGGCGAGACGGGCCTCGACTTCTATCGGGGCTACGCGCCGCGCGCGGATCAAGAGCGGTGGTTCCGCGCCCAGCTCGCGCTCGCCGCCGAGCTGGGCCTGCCGGTGGTGATCCACCAGCGCAGCGCGCTCGAGGAAACGCTCGCGATCCTCGAGGAGGCGAGGCTGCCGGCGGGAGGCGTGCTCCACTGCTTCGACAACGGGCCGGAGGTGATCGGGCGGGCGCGGGCGCTCGGGTTCCGGCTCGGGATCGGCGGCACGCTCACCTACGGGCACGCGGCGCTCGAGGAGGCGGTGCGAGCCGCGCCCGGCGACATGCTGGTGCTCGAGACCGACGCGCCCTACCTCGAGCCCGAGCCGCGCTCGCTGCGGCGCAACGAGCCGGGCCTGCTCACGCGCGTGGTGGCGAAGCTGTGCGCGCTGCGAGGCTGGACGCCGGAGGAGGCCGGCCGCATCACGACCGCGAACGCGAGGGACCTGTTCCGGCTGCCGATCGACGCGCCCTGATGCGTCGCGGACGCGGCGGGCGCCGCGATCCGCGCATCGTTCACCCGCCGACGAGCGCATCGCGCTCAAGCGCCGCGCGCGACGCGCCGATACCAGCAGGACGATGACCTCCCTCCCCCCCGCGATCGACACCGGAACGCTGTCCATCCTCCTGCTCGTGTTCGCCGCCATCTCCGGCGCCGGCTACACGCTTCGCGTGCTGCGCCGCCGGGAGAGGGTCGCGGAGCGCCGGCGCGCCGCGGATCTCACGGACTCCCTGCGCGACTTCCTCGCCCGGCAGATCCCCGCCGCCCGGCTCGCGTCCGATGCCGCGGCCGCGGAGGCCGGCGCGTTCTGGACGGCGATCGAGTCGCTGACCTCGCGGGGCGACGGCTGGCTCGCGCTCTCGCGCGCGCTCGCCGACTGTCCGCACTTCGAGATCGAGCGCCGCGCGCTGCGCGACGATTCGCCGTGGCGGCGCGAGCTGGCCGCGCGGCGGCTCGGCCTGCTCTTCGCCCCCGGATCCCGCCGCGCGCTGCGGGCCGCGCTGCGCGCGGGCCCCGAGCTGGTGACGCTCGCCGCGGCCAGCTCGCTCGCGCGCTACCGCGACCACGACGCACTGCGCTGGCTACTCGCGCACCCGGAGTCCTTCGCGCACCGGCCGCACCGCGCGCGCGTGGGGCTGCTGCGGGCCTTCGGCCGCGGCGCGCTGCCCGCGATCGCCGACGCGCTCGAGCGCGGCACGGGCGACGCGGCGCTCGACCGCGCGATCCTCGAGGTGCTGGGCCTCGGCGCGTATCGCGAGGCGCGCCACTCGATCGAGCGGTGGCTGCGCGAGGGCGACGTCGAGCAGCGCGTGGCCGCGGCCCGCGCGCTCGGGCGCATGGAGGCGGACGACTGCGCGAGCTCGCTCGCCTGCGCGCTGCGGGACGAGGCCTGGCCGGTGCGGGCGCAGGCGGCCTGGGCGCTCGGACGCACGCGCACCGGGATCGCCCTGCTCGCGCTCCCGGCGCGGCTCACGGATCCCGCATGGTGGGTGCGCCGGCACGCGGCCTACGCCCTGCGCGATCTCGGACCCGAGGGCATCGGGGAGCTGCGGCGCATCGCCCACGGGTCGCCCGATCCGTACGCGCGCGACATGGCGCGCGAGGCGCTCGAGAGCGTGTCCGCGGCGGCCTGAGGCCTCGGCGCCGCCTGCCGCGCCCCACGCGCGTCCCCCGGGATTCCGGCGGCCGGCGATGACCCAGCGCTGACCACCGCGCTCAGATCGGCCGCAGCTCGAACACGCGTACCGGCACGATGATCGTGTTGAGACCGCGGAACTGGAGCCGCCGCTGGATCTCGTATGCGGTCTCGTTGTGCAGGAAGCGCTGGTACCAGCGCTCGCGCTCGAACACGAGCCGGCTCGTGAAGAAGATCGCGCGCCGGTACTCGCGCGCGATCTCGGTGCACAGCTCCTCGAGCGCCGTCACCGCCTCGGTGCCCACGGCCATGCGGCAGCCCGCCGGGAACCCGAGCCGGCGCGTCACCTCGACGTAGTGCTCGAGCTGCGCCTCGGTCTCGGCCGCGACGCGGTCCACCTCCTCGACGCCCTTCATGACAGCGGAGTCTACGACGCCCACCGAGACGAAGAGGAACTGGCGGAACTGCCCGGGGAAGAGCCGCTGCGAGTCGAGGAGCTGGTGCATGCCCAGCCCGCCGAAGGAGCCGACGAGCATGACGGCCACGGGCTGCGCGGGATCGAGCGGCGGCGGCTCGCCGTGCGCCCGCGTGGGCAGGTTCGACATCACCTCGTCGA
>DATKKO010000015.1:0-10340 GCA_035542955.1 Terriglobales bacterium | reverse complement strand
CCGCCCCCGTCCCCGGGCCACCCGGCTAGAAAAGCCGGAGGATGCTCTGCTGCGACTGCGAGGAGAGCTGCAGGGCGACGATGCCGAGCTGCTGCCGAGTCTGCAGAGCCAGCATGTTCGCGCCTTCCTCGTTCTGATCGGCCGCCGTCAGGTTGTCGGCGCCCGTGGTGAGCGTGTTGATCAGGTTTGTGGTGAAGTCCTGCCGGGCGGTGATGACGCCGTTGTTCGAAGCCAGCGTCTTGCCGTTCGTGCGCAGGGTGTTCAGGGCCGCGTCCAGGTCCGCGATGGCGGCGTTGATGTCCGAGTCCGCCGCCCAGCTGCCGGTCGCGGCCGCGATGCTGAGACCGCTCGAGCTGGCATCGAACCCGGTGATCGTCAGGGCCGACGTGCCCGACTCGTTGAAGTTCACCGTGAGCGTGCCGGAATCCAGGAAGTTCGTGCCCTTGTAGCTCGCGTCCGCGGCCAGGTTGTCGATCTGGGTCATCAGATCGCCGAACTGGGTGGCCAGGCTGGCCCGGTCCGTCGTGCCGGCGCTGCGGGCGGCCGCGGTGAGACCCTTGGCCTGCTCGATCAGCGTGGTGATGGCGTCGATGCCCTGCGAGGCGGCCTGCACGGTCTGGAGAGCCTCCCCCATCGCGTCCTTGCGCGCCGACAGGTCGTTCGCGCGGCTCATGTTGCTCTGCGCCGCGAAGTAGGCCGCCGGGTCGTCCACGGCCGTGTTCACGCGCTTGCCCGTCGCGAGGCGCTGCGTCGTGCGCGCCTGGAGGGCCGCGATCAACTGGAGGTTGACCAGGTTCGCGCGCATCCCGCCCGCGAGGGTGATGTCATTGACTGGCATGGTACCGAACCCCTTTCTAGGGTCGAGGGTGGCTCCACGGGCCTTCTGCCCGCTGCCGGCCGGGTTGCCGACGATCCCTAGCGTCGGAGTCAGGCGCGCGAACTTGAGTGCGCGCGAAGGAGAAACGGCGCGATTGGGTGCGCGCGCGCAGCGTCGGAACGGGAACCGTGCAATCTGCACGCGTCCGCGCGGGGGCCGCGCGGGTCCGCGCTACTTCAGGTAGTCGACGAGGCTGGTGGAGAGCACCTTGCTGATCGCGGCGTAGGCCCGCTCGAGAGCCGATTGGGCCGCGAGCAGCTCGACCGAGGCCTTCGTGGGATCGGCGCTCCGCAGACTGTCGCGCGTGTCGCCGAGGCCGGCCGCGCGCGAGGTCAGCATGTCGAGCGACGTCTTCACCTGCCCCAGCCGGGAGCCGTTCACGGTCTGCGCGGCGAGGAGCTGCGCGCTCACGTCCTCGAGCGCCGGCCCCGCGGCGGGCATCTGCTGCGAGCTGCCGGAGCTGAGCTGGTCCTCCAGATCCCGGATGGCGAGCAGTGCGTTCGAGAAGAGCTGGTCGCCGGTGTGGTTGGTGTCCACGACCACGCCCGCGTCGATCTCCGTCTGGCGCACGGTCGCGTCGCCCACATAGGTGCCGTCGGGCCGGAAGGGCGGCGACGTGGTGCAACCGCCGCCGAACAGGTACTCGTTCCCCACGCGGGTGTTCCCCAGGGAGACGAGCTGCTGCCGGATCTGCTCGAGCGCCTCCAGCGCGGCGTCGCGATCCGGGCTCGTGGGATCCCCGGACGCCGTGCTGATCTCGAGCGCTCGCGCCTGGTCCAGCAGTTTCCGGGCGCTCGTGATCACGGTGTCCTCGGCCTCGAGCCGGGTCGACGCCTCCGTCGCGTTCCTCTGGTACTGCTCGACGTCACGGAGCTGCCCGTTCAGGCGCAGGATGCGCGATGCGGCTTGGGGATCGTCCGACGTGGTCTGGACGCGGAGGCCGCTCGCGACCTGCTCCTGCGCCGCGTACAGACTTGACTGCCCCCTGCGCAGGGAGGCCAGCGCGCCCTGCTGGAACATGCGGGTCGAGATTCTCATGATCACCTCAAAGGGGTTGATACTGGGTATAGCGTCGGTTACAGTGCGTCACGGTTGAGCCTTGTCGAGCCCGGCGTCCGTCCGTTTGGGCTGCCGAAGGAAGGGATTCCTGTGAGGGCTCTCTGGTCAGTCCTTGGCCGGGGAGCCGGGAGCTCAGGGCATGGCCAGAATCCTCTGTATCGACGACGAGCCCTCGGTTTGCGCGCTGCTCGAGAGCGCACTCGCCGAAATGGGTCACGAGACGGTGCTCGCGGCCGGCCTCGACGAGGCGCTGCAAGCCGTGGCCCAGCGGTCCCCCGATCTCATCCTCTGCGACTACCGCCTGCAGGGCGGCACGGGCCTGGACCTGCTCGTCGCGCTCAAGGAGCAGAGCGTGGAGATCCCGGTCATCATGATGACCGGCTACTCCAGCGTGGAGCACGCGGTGCTCTGCATGCGGCACGGCGCGGTCGACTACCTGACCAAGCCGCTGCGCAACGAGACGCTCCGCATCGCCGTCACCGACGCGCTCGAGATCATCCGGCTGCGGCGGGAGAACGAGGAGTACCGGCACCAGATCGACGCCCTGCGCGGCCCCCGCGCCATCGTCGGCGAGAGCAAGGCGCTCCGCGAGGTGCTGGACACCATCGCCCGCGTCGCGCCGACGCGGGTGCCGGTGCGGATCGAAGGCGAGTCCGGCACCGGCAAGGAGCTGTTCGCCCGGGCCCTGCACCATCAGAGTCCGCGTCGGCCGGCCCCGTTCGTGACGGTGAACTGCGCCGCGCTGCCCGAGGGTCTGGTGGAGAGCGCCCTGTTCGGTCACGAGCGCGGCTCCTTCACCGGCGCCACGGCGCGCGCCCTGGGCGCGTTCGAGCGGGCCGACAAGGGCACGCTGCTCCTCGACGAGATCTCGGAGATGCGGCTCGACCTGCAATCGAAGCTGCTGCGCGCGATCCAGGAGCAGGAGATCGAGCGCGTGGGCGGGACGGAGCCGATCCACGTGGACGTGCGCATCGTGGCCACCACGAATCGCAAGTTGCGTGCCGAGGTCGAGGCCAACCGTTTCCGTCGTGATCTCTACTATCGTCTGAACGTGATGCCGATCCACGCGCCGGCCTTGCGCGAGCGTCTCGAGGACATCCCCTTGCTCGTCCAGCACTTCGTCCAACACGCGGCCGATTCGCTGGGCATCCGGCCTCCCGAGGTGCCGCCGCAGACCATCGAGCTGCTCAAGCGGCGCGGCTGGCCCGGCAACATCCGCGAGCTGGGGAACGTGGTCGAGCGCGCGGTGATCCTCGCGCGCAACGGGCGGCTGGCGCCGTCCGTGCTGCTCGAGAGCGCGTCCGGCCTGAGGGAGGACGCGCTGCCTGCGGAGGGCGCGGCGCCCGCGGCCGAGGCGCCGCTCAACCTGCGGGTGCTCGAGCGCGACGCGATCACGCGCGCGCTCGCCGCGACCGGAGGACATCGCGTGCGCGCGGCCGAGCTGCTCGGGATCAGCGAGCGCACGCTGCGCAACCGGCTGCGCGAGCTGCGCACGGTGGGCACCGGGACCTAGCCCTCCCCGGCGGGCTCCCAACCGGAAACCTTCTCCGGTTCCACGCGGCAAGCCTTTCCGGAGAGCGCCTTTTCGCGCCGCGCCCTTGCGGCGGGGCGACCGCGCCGCGCGCGCCCCGCCGCGCCGCAACTCCGCGGGAGCGCGCGTCGTCCGCTCCGCCGCGCGCGTCCCGCGCGCTCGCCCGTCGTTCCCCGGCATGGGCGTTGCTTTTCCGCCCACTCGTCACGCTCACCCAGCGGGAGGAGCCCGATGCTCGAAAAGCTCTTCGGTCCGTCGTCCGTCACCAGCATGTTGCGCGGTGGCCTGGAGGAAGCCAGCGCCACGCATCGAGCGATCGCCGGCCGCGTCGCGGGCGCGCTCGATCGCAGCTCCAGCGTCTCCTTCCAGGATCAGCTCGCGGGTCGCACCGCGGATTCCGCGGCGGCCGAGGCGGATCTCGAGCGCGACATGACCGCGCTCGCCGACACCGAGCTGCGCTACGAGGCCGACGCGAAGCTGCTCCAGGCGGCGTACGCCCAGCTCCGCACCGCGGTCAGCGATCGTGGCTAGGATCGCCGCGTTCCTGCCCTGGCCGCGGCCGATCCGCCGGCTCATGCGGCCGCTCGAGACGCCGGCGGGCGGGATGGCCGTGCAGGAGCGGTTCCTCGAGGCGATCGCCGCGAACATCGCGAACGCGCAGACCACGCGCACGCCCGAGGGCGGCCCGTACCATCGCCAGATCGCCACGGTCGATCGCGATCCCCGCACCGGCGCGGCCGCCACGCGCGCCGTGACCGATCCGCAGCCGGGCCGGCTGGTCTACGACCCCGGCCATCCGGACGCGAACGCCGATGGATTCGTCGAGTACCCGAACGTGGACGTGAGCACGGAGCTGGTCGACCTGATGATCGCCCGCCGCGTGCACGAAGCGAACGCCACCGTCTTCCAGGCCGCGAAGAGCATGCTCAAGCGCGCCCTGGAGATCTAGGAGACCGCCATGATCACCGGGATCGTCTCCTCCACGAACCCACTGCCCTCGCCCGGACAGGCCGGCCCGCGGGCTCCGGCCGCAGCCCGCGAGCCGCGCGAGGCGGCCCGCCCGGAGAGCGTGCGGGGCGACTTCTGGGAGCTGCTCACCCCCGAGGAGCGCGCATTCTTCGCGGAGCGGGGCGCCCTCGGGTCGCTCAGCTACGGCCCGCGCTCGCGGCGCGAGGCGCCCTCCCCGGGACCGCTCGGGCAGCGCGTCGACCTGCGAGGCTAGCGCCGTGATCGATCCCGTCACCGCCGGAGCCGCGTCGGCCGTGAGCCGCGCGCTCGAGTCGGCGCGCGATGCCGCGGAGCCCGAGCCCGGCGGGTCGTTCGGCGATCTGCTCAAGCGCGCGATCAACGACACCTCGGACCTGCAGGATGAGGCGAAGGACCTGATCGGCGCCTTCCTGCGCGGCGAGCCGGTGGAGCTGCACCAGGTGATGGCCGCCACCGAGGAGGCCTCCATCTCGCTCCAGCTGCTGGTCGAGATCCGCAACAAGCTCACCGAAGCCTACCGCTCGGTGATGAACATGCAGTGAACCGGGACCCTTGCCCATGAGCGCCTTCCCGCTTCCCCTGTCCCGCGGCGTGCGCCTCTCCGGCAACCGCCGTCTCGTCACCCTCGGCGCGGCCGCCGTGCTCGTCGCCGGCGTGTGGTTCGCGAGCCGCTGGCTCTCCGCGCCGACCTACGTGACGCTCTATCGCGACCTCGATCTCGTCGAGGCCGGCACGATCGCCGAGCGCCTGACGAAGAACGGCATCCCGCAGAAGCTCGGCACGGGCGGCACCGAGGTGCTCGTGCCCGTGGCGGACGTGGCGCGGGCGCGCGTCACGCTGGCCAAGGACGGCCTGCCCCGCAACGGACGCCCCGGACTCGAGCTGTTCGACAAGCCGGCCTGGGGCATGACGGATTTCACGCAGCGCGTCACGTATCAGCGGGCGCTCGAGGGCGAGCTGGCCCGCACGATCGGCGGACTGCGCGGCGTCGAGCACGCCGAGGTGCATCTCGTGCTGCCCGTGAGCAGCGCGCTCCACCGGCTCGAGCGCCCCGCGGGCGCCTCGGTCGTGCTCACGATGAAAGCCGGCGTGACCATGACCCCCGACGAGGTCCAGGGCATCACCTACATCGTCAGCAACAGCGTCGAGCAGCTCTCGAGCGACAACGTGGCGGTGATGGACGACGCCGGGCACGTGCTCTCCGCGCCCTCCACCGCGGGCGCGGCGATGACCTCGCGCCAGCTCGAGATCCAGCACTCGGTCGAGCAGAGCCTGTGCGGCAAGATCGAGGAGCTGCTCGCCACCGTGCTCGGTCCGGGCCGCACGCGCGCCCAGGTCGCGGCCCAGATGAGCTTCGACCAGGTCGACCAGACCGTCGAGACCTTCGATCCCGACGGGCAGGTGCTCCAGAACGAGCAGCGCAGCGAGACCGAGGGCGGCGCGACGCCCGGCGAGGGCAGCGGCACGCAGACCATCGTGAACAACGCGTACCAGAACTCGCGCCGGGTCGAGAAGAGCGTGGGGTCCGTGGGCAAGGTGACCCGCCTCACCGTCGCGGTGCTGCTGGACGAGAAGGCGCTGCGCGGCGCCTCGCCGGCGCTGCGGCTCGAGAACCTCGAGTCCATGGTGCGCGACGCGGTCGGCGCGGACAGCACGCGGGGCGATCGCGTGAGCGTGATCGCCGTTCCCTTCGAGATCGCTGCGCCCGCGGCGCCCGGCGCGGGTGGCGCCACCGAGAAGCCGAAGGCCGACCCGATCCAGATCGTCGAGAAGATCCGGCGCCCCGCAGTGGACGTGGTGGCGATCGTGATCCTCGCGCTGATCGCGCTGCAGGCGGTGCGGATCGCGAGCCAGGCGCGCGGCGCCGAGGGCTCGTCTCCCTCGCCGATGGAGCCGTTCACGGCCCGTGAGCCGGCCCAGCCGAACGGGAATCCCGCGGCGGCCCTGCTCCGCAATCGGCTGCAGGCCGAGTCGAGCCAGCGTCCTGAGACCACCGCGCAGGTCCTGCGCGCCTGGCTCGGAGACCGGAACTGATGGCGGTCGCGGCCAGCCTGCGCGGTCCATCGCTCGGATCGCTCTCCGGCGCCCAGAAGAGCGCCGTGCTGTGCATGGCGCTCGGCGCCGAGCAGGCGGCCCGCATCCTCCAGCAGCTCGCACCCGCCGAGGTCGAGACGGTCTCGCGCGAGATCGCCTCGATGCCCGCCGTCTCGCCGGAGGTCGTGAACGCGGTGGTCGAGGAGTTCCAGCAGGTCTCGAAGGCCGTGGACTCCGTGGCGCGCGGAGGGGTCGAATACGCGCAGCAGGTGCTCGAGCAGGCGCTGGGCTCGAACCGGGCGCGCGACGTCCTCGACCGGGTCGAGGAGCAGATGGTCGACTCGGGGCTCAAGCGGCTGCGCAAGGCCGCGCCGCAGGTGCTGGCCGGCATCCTGCGCGGCGAGCACCCGCAGTCCATCGCCCTGATCCTCGCGCACCTCGACGTGCGGCAGGCGGCGAAGGTGGTCGAGGCCATGGACGTCGAGCTGGCGGCGGAGGTGCTCTACCGCGTCGCCCGCATGGAGAAGATCTCACCCGAGATGCTCGCGCTGGTCGAGGCGGGGCTCAGCGGGAAGACCGACGTCTCGCTGACCGAAGAGATGACGGTGAGCGGCGGCGCGGCCACGGCGGCCAAGCTCCTCAACCTGACGCCCGGCACGCTCGAGAAGTCGCTGCTCGAGGCGATCGGCCGGCGCAACGCGGACATCGCGCGCGGCATCGAGGCGCTCATGTTCGTCTTCGAGGACCTGCTCCAGATCGACGGGCGGGGCATCCAGCGGATCCTGCGGGACATCGAGACCAAGGACCTGGCCCTCGCGCTCAAGGTGGCGACGAAGCCGCTCAAGAAGCACATCACCTCGAACATGTCGGAGCGCGCCGCCTCGGCCCTCGAGGAGGAGATGGAGATCATGGGCCCGGTGCGCGTGCGCGACGTCGAGGCGGCGCAGATGCGCATCATCGAGGCCGTGCGGGCGCTCGAGCAGGCAGGCGAGATCCTGATCCGCAAGAGCGGGGCGAGCGATGACATCGTCACCTGACGCGGTGCGCCCGCTCGCCCTGGCCGATCTCGGCGACGATCCGCAGCCCGGGGACGCGCCGCCGCCCGCCGGCGAGCGCGCGCTCGAGCTGCCCGAGCTGGACGCCGGGCCCGCGCCGGGCGCCGCGGCGCCCCCCTCGCGCACGCCCCGCGACGAGGCGTTCGAGCGCGGCTTCGCGGAGGGGCTGGAGGAGGGCGCGGCGCGCGCGCAACATCGCGTGCGCACCGCGCTCGACGCGCTGGGTCGGGTGGGCGAGTCCCTGCACGCCATGCAGAGCGCGCTCCTGCGCGACCGGAGCCGCGACCTGCACGCGCTCGCGCTCGCGATCGCGCGCAAGCTGGTCGGGCGCGAGGTGGCCGCCGATCCGGCGCTGGTGGGCCAGTGGGTCACGGGCGCGCTCGAGCTGGTGCCGCCGGACAGCCGGTGCGAGGTGCGGCTGCATCCCGACGACCTCGCCTCCTTCGCGGGCGACCTGCCGAAGGGCGGCGGCGAGGGCGAGCCCTCGATCCGCTGGGTCGGCGACCCGACCCTCGAGCGCGGCGAGTTCCTGGTCGAAGGACCTCATCGGATCGTGGACGGGCGCACGGATTTCGCGCTGCGCGCGCTCTACGAGCGGCTCGGCCATGAGTGAGCCCGCGACGGTCTCCTGGCTCGAGGACGCGCTGGCGCAGGTCGAGGCCATGCCGCGCTTCACGCCGTGTGGACGCGTGGCGCGCGTGATCGGGCAGGTGGTCGAGGGGACCTCGCTGCCCGTGGCCGTGGGCGAGGTGTGCCGGGTGATCCCCGACGACCACCACGGCATCCTGGCCAACGTGGTCGGCTTCTACGAGCGCGGCATCCTGCTCATGCCGCTCGACGAGACCGCGGGCATCCACCCGGGCGCCGTGGTCGTGCCGCTCGGACACACGCTGTACGCGCACGCGAGCGACCGGCTCGTCGGCCGCATCCTCGACGGCCTGGGACGCCCGATGGACGGCAAGGGCCCGATCGGGCCCGCGCGGCGCCTGCCGCTCTCGGCCGATCCGCCGCATCCGCTCGAGCGTCCGCGCGTGCGCGAGCCGCTGGGCACCGGCGTGCGCGCGATCGACGGCCTGCTCACGCTCGGCAAGGGACAGCGGATCGGGATCATGGCGGGGTCCGGCGTGGGCAAGAGCGTGCTCATGGGCATGGTCGCCCGGCACACCACCGCGGACGTCAACGTGATCGCGCTCGTCGGCGAGCGCGGCCGCGAGGTGCGCGAGTTCATCGAGCGCGACCTCGGCCCGGAGGGGCTGAAGCGCTCGGTGGTGGTGGTGGCCACGAGCGACCGCTCGGCCGTGGTGCGCGCGACCGGCGCGCTCGTGGCCACCACGCTCGCCGAGTACTTCCGCGACACGGGCCGCGACGTGATGCTGATGATGGACTCGGTCACGCGCGTGGCGATGTCCTGGCGCGAGATCGGGCTCGCGGTGGGCGAGCCGCCGACCACGAAGAGCTATCCGCCCTCGGTCTTCGCCGCCCTGCCCCGTCTGCTCGAGCGCGCGGGCACGGCGAAGCAGGGCAGCATCACCGGGCTCTACGCGGTGCTGGTCGAGGGCGACGACTTCAACGAGCCCGTGGCCGACGCCGCGCGCTCGATCCTCGACGGACACATCGTGCTGTCGCGCCGTCTCGCGGGCGAGCGGCACTTCCCCGCGATCGACGTGCTCGAGAGCGTGAGCCGCGTGCGCGACCAGGTGATCACCCGCGAGCACGCCGAGGCGGCGAACGTCTTCCTCCAGCTCGAGGCCTCCCATCACGCCCACGAGGACCTGATCGCGGTGGGCGCCTACAAGAGCGGGGCGGATCCCCAGGTGGACGCGGCCATCGCGCTGCGCCCGCGCACGCAGGCCTTCCTGCGCCAGGCGGCCGACGAGGCCTCCAGCCTGGACGAGGTCCGCACGCGCCTGCGCGAGC
Organism: Terriglobales bacterium; assembly: GCA_035542955.1. GTDB lineage: Bacteria > Eisenbacteria > RBG-16-71-46 > RBG-16-71-46 > RBG-16-71-46 > JANXPZ01. The sequence goes on along the minus strand of DATKKO010000015.1, from coordinate 880 downwards.
TGGCGGCGCTCGCGGCGGCGCCACCGCCGCCGGGTGACGGGCCATGAAGGGCTTCTTCTTCCGCCTCGAGCGGATCCTGCGGCTGCGCTCCCGAGCGGAGCGCGAGCAGACCCAGGTCTTCGGCCAGGCGCTGCGCGCCGAGCAGGCGCGGCGCGAGGCCCTCGAGCAGGCCGCGGCGCGTCTCGAGCGCTGCGAGGACCAGGTGTCCGACGCGCTCGACTCGGCGTGTCCCGCGGGCGAGCTCAGGAACCTCGGTCTCGTGATGGAGGCCGCGAACCGCGTCGTCGACTCGGCCGCGCGCTCGCACCGTGACGCGGTGGATCGCGTGCAGATCGAGCAGGACCTCCTCGGCCGCGCCCGCATGGAGCGGCGGGTCGTGGAGCGCCTGCGGGAGAAGCGGCACGAAACCTGGGCCCGCGAGACCTCGCGCGAGGAGCAGAGCGAGATGGACGGCGTGGCCCGGGGCCGCTGGCGGAAGGGAGGGAAGTCCTCGTGAAGATCGCGCTCATCGGGGCCGCGGCGTTCCTCGCCGGGCTCGCGGGCAGCACCGCGCTGGTGGTGATGCGGGCCCCCGCGGCGCGCTCGCCCGTGATCGCGGCGAACACCGTCGCTTCGTCCGCGCGCCCGGCCGCGGCCTCCGCGGCGCGTCCGGCCGCGCCCGCGCGGGACAGTGTGCCCGCGCGCGACAGCGTCGTCGCGGCACGGGCGCCCGCGGCCGATTCCGCGGTCGCGACGCCCGCGCCGGCGCCGCGCGCCGTCGCGCCCGCCAGGCCCGCGGCGGCGCTCTCGCCTCCGCGCTCGTACGGCAGCGTGTCGAAGATCCTGGTCGCCATGAAGCCGAAGGAGGCCGCGAAGATCTTCGAGCACCTGAACGACGACG
>DATKKO010000014.1:0-7583 GCA_035542955.1 Terriglobales bacterium | reverse complement strand
ACGTCGCCGGTGCCGATCGCGGCGAACCACTCGGCGCCCTTCGTGAGGATCGGCGGCACGTTGGCCCAGGTCTCGACGTTGTTCAGGACCGTGGGCATGTCGCGATAGCCGTACTCCACGGTGTGCACGTACTTCGCGCGCGGCTCGCCGGCGCGGCCCTCCATCGAGGCCATGAGCGCGGTGGACTCGCCGCAGACGAAGGCGCCCGCGCCCTGGTGGACGGTGATGTCGAACGCCATGCCGCTGCCCATCACGTCCGCGCCGAGCAGGCCCCACTCACGCGCCTGCGCGATCGCCTTCTTCAGCCGCTGGAGGGCGAGCGGGTACTCGAGCCGGATGTAGACGAAGCCCTCGGTCGCCCCCAGCGCGCGCGCGCCGATCAGCATGCCCTCGATCACCGCGTGCGGGTCGGCCTCGACGATGCTGCGGTCCATGAAGGCGCCGGGGTCGCCTTCGTCGCCGTTGCAGACGACGTACGGCCGGACGCCGCGCTTGCGCGCCGCGGCGAGGCAGCTCGCCCACTTGACGCCGGTCGGGAAGCCGCCGCCCCCGCGCCCGCGCAGCCCCGAGCGCGTGACCCGGCGCACGATCTCGTCGCCCGGCAGGTTCCCGGCGAGCACCTCTTGCAGCGCGCGGTACGCGCCGGCGCGGATCGCGTCCTCGATGTCCTCGGGATCGATCCGGCCGCGGTTGCGCAGCGCGATGCACTGCTGCTTGGCGAAGAACTCGATGTCCTTCTCGAGCGGGATCGGCCGCTCCTCGCCGTCCACGCGGTAGAGGAACTCCTCGAGCGGCCGCTTCCGCACGAAGTGCGATTCGATCAGCGCGGGCACGGACTCGGCCTTGAGCCGCTCGTAGAAGACGCCCTCGGGCTGCACCACGCAGATCGGGCCGTGGGCGCAGAAGCCGTTGCAGCCGGTCGCGACCACCTTGATCTCGCGCTCGAGCCCGCGCCGCGCGATCTCCTCGCGCAGCGCGTCGCGGATCGGCAGCGACTTCGCCGAGACGCAGCCCGTGCCTGCGCAGACCATGAGCATGGCCTTCCAGCCCTGGTGCCGCCGCTGGGCCTCGCGGGCGATCGCGTCGAGGTTGGCGAGGGTGATCCTAGGCATCGGCCTCGTCTCCGCCGGCGCCATTCCCGCCCCCGCCGTTCCCGCCCGGCGCGGCGCCGAGCTTCTTGCGGTAGCGCCGCACCAGCTTCCCGGCCTTCGAGGAGTCCACGTTGCCGAGCAGGTCCGGCCCGATCGTCACCACCGGCGCGAGACCGCAGCAGCCGAGGCAGCGCACGCCGTCGAGGCTCCACTGGAGATCCGGCGTGGTCTGGCCGGGCCCGATCCTGAGCTCGCGCGCGAACGCCTCGAGCGTGCGCGCCGAGCCGCGCACGTGGCACGCCGTGCCGGTGCAGACCTGGACCGGCATCTCGCCCTTGGGCTCGAGCGAGAACGCCTTGAAGAAGGTGGCGATGTGGTAGAGCCGACCCAGCTCGGCGCCGGTGCGCCGCGCGATGCGCTCGAGCGCGGGCTTCGGCAGATGGCGGAAGCGGTGCTGCACGTCCTGCAGCATCTCGACCGCGAACTCCGGGTTCGCCTGCCAGCGGTCGATGATGGTGTCGACCTCGATCGTGTCGACGGGGATCACGGGTGCCATGTGCGCGCTTCCTACGGCGCCTGCACGCTGAGCACCCAGCGCGGGCGGTTGTGGACGGTGCGGGCGACGATCGCCTTGAGGTTCTTGTGCATCATCACCGTGCCCAACCCGCCGCGCCCCGCCTGCTTCAGCCGCGGCTCGCCGCGCTTCCAGTCGTAGAAGGACACGTTGAGGCAGCCGATCAGCGTGTGGAGCGCGCCCTCGCCCGCGGACACCACCGAGATGCTCTGCAGCTCCTCGGGGGTGCGCGCGTACATGGCGTGAAGGCTGCTCGCGAGGTCGTAGCTGTTGAGCGGCTCGCGCGGCGCGGTCTCGATCGTGACCCGGTGCTCGTCGCCGTCGATCGCGAGCAGCACGAACTCCTCCGCCTTGCCGCGCACCTCGAGCGCGTCGAAGCCGCTGAACTTGAGCAGCGGGCCGAAGTGGCCGCCCACGTTGCAGTCCATCACCGACCCGGTCGTGGGCGAGATCCCGGTGACCAGGCACTTGCCCGAGCCCGAGAAATAGGGCGTGCCGCCGAGCGGGCCCGCGGAGAAGTAGAGCCCGTTCGCGGGATCGTCCCAGGCGATCGGCCCCCGGATCGACTGCCACATCAAGTAGAGGTCGAAGCCCTTGCCGCCGGTAAAGATCTCCTTCATGTAGGGCGTGACCGGGCGGATCTCGATCCGGTTCGTGGAGAGATCGACGTGCAGGGTGCGGTTGGCGTAGCCGCGCTCGACCTGGACAGGCGGGTAGTCGAGCAAGGCGAGCACCCGGTGGGCCGCCTTCATGTCCCTGAGTTCGCTTGGCTCCACGAGGAGATCCTGCGGGTGAAGGGTAGCGAGCGCGAAGCTGCGAAAGTATGCCACATCCGCGCTCGTTTCTCCGAACGCGGCCGGAGGTGCGCGCAGGACCCGAGGGGGCGCGGGCGGCGCACGCGGGCGCGCGCCGCGGCTCCCGCCCTCTCGCCGCCGCGTCGCCTGCGCTATCATGCCGCGTCCATTCCCGACGGAGGCTCCCCGATGATCCGCACGAGCCCGACGAGCGAGCCGGAACCGGCGCCGGTCCGCGCCCTCGCGGCCCGTCTCGCGCCGCGCGAGCCGCGCACCTTCCGCGGCCTGCGCGCGATCCAGATCGCCGCGCGCAGCGTTCATATCGCGGCCATGGCGCTGGTGCTCGGCGGCGTGGCCTGGCGCGCGCCCGAGGAGGCGCTGCAGGGCTCGGTCGCGCTCACGATCGCGAGCGGCCTCCTCCTGCTCGGCCTCGACCTGTGGAAGAGCGGGCGCTACTTCGTCCAGGGGAACGGGCTCGCGGTGCTACTCAAGCTCGGGCTCCTCGGGCTCGGACTCCTCCTCCCCGGCGCGCGGCTCGCGTGGTATCTCGCCGCGACCGCTGTGGCCTCGATCGGCTCGCACATGCCGAAGAGCTGGCGGCACTGGTCGCCGCTCGACCGGCGGGTCGCATGATCTCGTATCGCGAGGCGATCGCGCGCGTCCTGGATCTGGCGCGGCCGCTGTCGCCGATCGCGCTCCCGATCGATCAGGCGCTCGGCCTCGTGGCGGCCGAGGACGTACGCGCCGCGGGACCGATCCCGCCGTTCACGAACTCGGGGATGGACGGCTATGCCGTGCGCGCCGCGGATGTCGCGCGCGCCGGCGCCGCGCCCGTCCGCCTCCGCGTGATCGCCGATCTGCCCGCGGGCGCGGTGGCCGCGCACGACGTCGGCCCCGGCTGCGCGTCGCGCATCATGACCGGCGCTCCGCTGCCACCGGGCGCGGACGCGGTGGTGCCCGTCGAGAGCACGAAGGCCGTGGGCGAGGAGGTCGAGATCCGCGGCTCCGTGCGCGCCGGCGCCAACGTGCGCCCCGCGGGCGAAGACATCGCCGCGGGGGCGCTCGTGATCGAGCGCGGCGCCGCGCTCCGGCCCGGCGACCTCGGCGTGCTCGCCGAGATCGGGCGCGTGCAGATCGCCGTCCACCCGCGGGCGCGGATCGCCGTGATCACGACCGGCGACGAGCTGGTCGACGCCGCCGAGGAGCCGGGGCCCGGCCGGATCCGCGACTCGAACGTGCATGCCGTGTGCGCGCAGGCCGCGAGCTTCGGCGCCGTGCCCCTGCCGCGCGCGCGTGTGCCGGACCGGCCCGAGGCCGTGCGCGAGGCCGTGCGCGAGGCGCTCGCCGCTGCGGACGTGGTCGTGACCACGGGCGGCATCTCGATGGGCGCGCTCGACTGCGTGAAGGACGCGCTCGATCGGCTGGGCGCGGAGCGCCTCTTCTGGCGCGTGGCGCAGAAGCCCGCAGGGCCGCTCGGGTGCTGGCGGCTCGGCGGGAAGCCGATCGTGGGCGCGCCGGGCAACCCGGTCGCGGCGATGATCGCGATGGAGGAATACGTCCGCCCGGTGCTGCGCAGGATGATGGGGCATGATCGCCTGTTCCGACCCGAGCGCGAGGGGCGGCTCGAGACGGGATGGAGGCGGCGCGAGGGCGACGGCCGGCTGCACTTCCTGCGCGTGCTCGTCCGCGAGCAGGACGGGGCGCTGCGCGCCTCGCTCTCCGGGCCGCAGGGCTCGGGCATCCTCTCGTCGATGGCCTGCGCGAACGCGCTCGCGCTGGTGCCGCCGGAGGTGGACGAGGTCCTGGCCGGCGGCCGCGTGACGCTGCACCTGATCGAGGAGGTCGAGGACCACTGAACCGGGCGGGGCAGGTGCCGCCTCCGCCCTCGTGCGCCCCGGGCCCGGCCGCCTTGCGCCCCGGCCCGCGCGGGTGGACGATGCGCGCTTTCGCAACCGACCATGCCTGTCGTCCCCGAGGAGGGCCGCATGAAATCCGCGTTCCTTTCCTGTTCCGTCCTCGTCCTGGTGGTGCTCATGTCGCTCTCGCTTCCGTGCTCCGCGGCCGCGTCCTCTCCCACGGATCCCTGGCTCTGGCTCGAGGACGTGACCGGGGACAAGGCGCTCCAGTGGGTGAAGCAGCAGAACGAGCAGAGCACGCGCGAGTTGGCCGGTACGCCGCAGTTCAAGGCGCTCGACGCGCGTTTCCTCGACATCCTGAACTCACGGGACAAGATCCCGTTCGTCACCAAGATCGGCGACCGCTACTACAACTTCTGGCGCGACGCGCGGCACGAGCGCGGACTGTGGCGGCGGACGACGCTGGAGGAATACCGGAAGCCGTCGCCCGCCTGGGAGACGGTGATCGATCTCGATTCGCTGGCCGCCGCCGAGAAGGAGAACTGGGTGTGGCACGGCGCCCAGCCGCTCCCGCCCGAGTACCGCCTCTGCCTGGTCATGCTCTCGCGCGGCGGCGCGGACGCGCAGGTCGTGCGCGAGTTCGACCTCGTCACGCGCTCGTTCGTCCCGGGCGGGTTCACCCTCCCCGAATCGAAGAGCGAGGCCTCGTGGATCGATCGTGACCACCTCTACGTCGGCTTCGCCTTCGACTCGACCACGATGACCACCTCGGGCTACCCGCGGATCGTGAAGGAGTGGACGCGTGGCACACCGCTCGCGTCGGCCACACCTGTCTACGAGGGGGAGCGCGAGGACGTGTCCGTGAACGCGTTCCGGGATCACACGCCCGGCTTCGTGCGCGACTTCGTCCTCCGCGGGATGACCTTCTACACGAACGAGATGTTCCTGAGACGCGACGGCAAGCTGATCAAGATCGCGAAGCCGGACGACGCGGATGCCGGCGTGTGGCGGGAGTGGCTGCTGATCCAGCCGCGCAAGGACTGGAGGCCGGGAGCCCGCACCTATCTCGCGGGCTCGCTGCTCGCCGCGAAGCTGGACGACTTCCTCGCCGGGAGCCGCGACCTGGCCGTGCTGTTCGAGCCCTCGGCACGGATCTCGCTCGCCGGCTACTCGACCACGCGTCACGCGATCCTCGTGAACGAGCTGGACAACGTGAAGAACCGGCTCTACGTGCTGGGCTTCGAGGACGGGCGCTGGACGCGCATTGAGCTGGCCGGACAACCGGCGTTCGGCACGCTCTCCGCGGGCGGGGTCGACGACTACGAATCGGACGACTACTGGCTCACCGCGACCGGGTTCCTCACGCCCACCACCCTGAGCCTCGGCACGATCGGCAATCGCCCGGCCGAGGAGCTGAAGCACGCGCCCCGCTTCTTCGACGGCGGCCGGGACACGGTGACCCAGCACGACGCGATCTCGAAGGACGGCACCCGCATTCCGTACTTCGAGGTGGCGCCCCGGACTCTCGTGCTCGACGGATCCGCGCCCACGCTGCTCACCGGATACGGCGGCTTCGAGATCTCCGAGCTGCCCTCGTACAACGGCGTCCGGGGCAGCGGCTGGATCGAGCGCGGCGGCGTGCTCGTGGTCGCGAACATCCGCGGCGGCGGCGAGTTCGGCCCGAAATGGCACCAGGCCGGCGTCAAGGACCAGCGCCACCACTGCTACGAGGACTTCATCGCGGTGGCCGAGGACCTGATCCAGCGCAAGGTGACGAGCCCGAGGCGCCTCGGCTGCATGGGCGCCTCGAACGGCGGGCTGCTCGTCGGCAACATGCTCACCATGCGCCCCGATCTGTGGGGCGCCGTGGTCTGCGAGTCGCCGCTGCTCGACATGAAGCGCTACCACAAGCTGCTCGCCGGCGCTTCGTGGATGAGCGAGTACGGCGACCCGGACGATCCGAGCCAGTGGGGCTACATCCACGCGTGGTCGCCGTACCAGAACGTGAAGACCACGGCGAAGTACCCGCCCGCGCTCTTCACCAGCTCGACGCGGGACGACCGCGTGCACCCGGGCCACGCGCGCAAGATGGTGGCCCGGATGAAGGACCGCGGGAAGAACGTCCTCTACTACGAGAACGTCGAGGGCGGGCACGCGGGCGCGGCGAACAACAAGCAGTCCGCGTTCATGTCGGCGCTCGCTTACACCTTCCTGTGGAAGGAGCTGGGCGGGGCCGCGGATTCCACGGGCACGAGCAGCGGCGCGCAGCCCGGGCGGCCCTGACGACTCGGCGCCCGCGGGGCGCAAGCGCCGGGCCGACAGCGCGCGTTTCACGGCAGCGATGACTCCGCGCCCGCGGGGCGCGAACGAAGGAGACCGGTATGGCGGACGAGGTCAAGGTCAAGGTGCGCAGCGACGCAGGGAGCCTCGGCGGCATCGTGTGGTTCATCGGTTGGCTGTTCACGATCGGCTATTTGCACCTGCCGTTCTGGAAGGCCGTCGTCGCGATCGTCATCTGGCCCTACGACATCGGGGTGCACTTCGCGGCCTGAGCCGGATCCTGCGGCGCGCCCGGCGCACGTTCCCTGATCTTCCGCGTGGACGTGCTCGAGGGTTCCCTCTCTCCCGGTGCGTGATGCAGAATGTGGTTTCCCTGGCGCGGGCACCCCCCGGATGTGCTCGCGCAGGAAAGGGAGGCCGCATGCTGAGGATTCCTCCGAGGCCCCGGGGAGAGGGGCCATGCCGCGCGGGCCCTCGAGGCGCCGCGCTCCTTCTGGTCCTGTCCGCGCTGGGGTTCGACTCCGTCGCGCACACTCAGGTGGCGGACCCCACCTTCCCCGCCACCGACGGCGTTGTCTACGCCCTGGCCATCCGCGGTGACACCCTGTACCTGGGCGGCAGCTTTCATGCCGCCGGAGGGGTGATGACCGGCGGCTTCGCCGCACTCGACGCCCAGTCGGGAGCGCCACGCCGCGTCTGGCCGAGAGTGGCCGGCCGCGTGTACGCCACCGCGTCCGACGGGAAGGGTGGCTGGTACTTCGGCGGATTCTTCACCAGCATAGCGGGAGTCGGACGGAACGGCCTCGCTCACATCCGCGCCGACGGCTCGCTCGACGCGTGGAACCCATCCGTCCACGGGCAAGTCTACGCGCTCGCCATAGCCTGCTCGACGGTGTACGTCGGTGGTTCGTTCGACTCGATCGGCGGTCAGCCGCGCGCCTGCTTCGGCGCGGTCGATGCGGCGAGCGGTGCGGTTCTGCCCATCAAT
>DATKKO010000013.1:0-7925 GCA_035542955.1 Terriglobales bacterium | reverse complement strand
GGCCACAGGATCATCCCGAGCCGGGCGGGCGCGAGGTGATCGGAATCGCCGAGCCGCTCGCGCGCGGCGCCCCGGTTTCCGCTCTTGCGCGGCTCCCCGGCGCGAGTCCCGAGCTGTGGTCGGCGCGCGCGCTCGATCCCGATTCCCTGCGCCCGCGCTTCCCCTACGTGCTCGCGCCGTTCTGGGTGCGCCAGCTTCCCGGCCCCGGTGTGCCGGCCGAGCCCCTGCGCTCCGCGCCGCGGCCCCTCGACGAGTTCACGCACGTGTCGTACGCGATCCAGTGGTTCCTGTTCGCCGCGATCCTGATCGGCGGCTCGCTCGCCGTGGCCCGCACGCGCGCCCGTCACGCGTCGGACACGGCCGTGCCGGCCGCGCCCGATCCCGATCGCGCAAGGTGACGCGGCGCGGCCGCAGAGAGCGCGCGCGTCCGATCCGATTCCGCACGTGGAGGTCACGATGAAGCGAACGCTGATCCTCGTTCCGCTCGGCATGGTCCTGGTCGCCTGGGCGCCGTCCGCCCTCGCCCAGCGAGATCTCGGCGCGGTCGTCGTCCGGGCCGAGCGCGTCGCCGACGGGCTGTGGATGCTGAGCGGGGCCGGGGGCAACATCGGCCTGTGCGCGGGCGGAGGCGAGGCGCTGATGATCGACGCCGAGTACGGCCCGCTCGTGCCCCGCATCCGCGCCGTGGCGGATTCGCTCACGGGCGGCGCGCCCGTGCGTTTCGTGCTCAATACGCACTACCACGGCGATCACGTGAACGGCGATTCGGCCATGGCGGCGGCCGGGGCGTCGATCGTGGCGCACGAGAACGTGCGGGCGCGCATGAGCGTCACCCAGCGGAACGCCGCGTTCGACATGACGATCCCGCCGGCGCCCGAGCGGGCCCTGCCCGTGCTCACGTTCACGGACTCGATCGGCTTCCACCTCGGCGGACGCGAGGTCCGCGTCTTCCACCTGCCGCCGGCCCACACCGACGGCGACGCGGTGGCGTGGTTTCCCGTGCTCGACGCGCTGCACACGGGCGACTTGTTCTTCAACGGCATGTATCCGGTCATCGACGCCTCGGCCGGCGGATCGATCGACGGCATGATCCGGGCGGTGGACCTGCTCCTGCCGCTCACTGGTCCGGCGACGAAGATCATCCCGGGGCACGGCCCCCTCGGCGATCGCGCCGCCCTGTTGCGTTACCGCGACATGCTGGTCGCCGTGCGCGATCGCGTGAGGCCGCTCGTGCGCGGGGGGAAGACGCTGGACGAGATCATCGCGGCGAAGCCGACGGCCGACTTGGACGCGACCTGGGGGCGCTCGAGACCGCCGGACCGCTTCTTGAGGATGGTCGTCCTCGGGATGACGGCGGGCACGGGTGGCGCGAAGCCGAAGTGAGATGCGACCTTCTTCGCCAGGGACAAGCAGTGAACTCCGCGCCCGACCAAGGGCAGCATGGGCGAGCGGAATGAGCCATCGCTCGCCGCAGGGATCGGCACACGACAACGAGCCAGCCCGCGCAGCCCTGGAGGGCCGCTGAACCGGGACCGAGCGCCGTCACGTCGTTGTGAAGGACGCTCAGGACCGGGCCGCGCTCCGGGCGTCGAGCGCTATACTGGCCGCGTTCGGGGGCCCTGTGAGCCCCCGCGTTCCTCCCCGAGGCCCTGTGTGCCCCGTTGGGTCCGCGGTCGTTCGGTGCCGGACCATCGCGCGGTGCGCGATGGTGCCCCGGCGCCGCGATCGCCCGGACCGTGAAAGGACGCTCGATGAACGCCCGCCCGCACGATCCCTTCGGTGTCCGCGCTCCACTCTCGACGCCGCGCGGAACGCTCCAGATCTACCGCCTCGACCGCCTCGAGCAGAGGCTCGGCGTCTCGCTGGGCCGCCTTCCGTTCACGATCCGCATCCTGCTCGAAGCGGTGCTGCGCAACGTGGACGGTTTCCAGGTCACGACCCGCGACGTCGAGCGCCTGGCGAAGTGGGACGCCGCCTCGCCGCTCCCCGCCGAGCTGCCGTTCAAGCCGGGCCGGGTGATCCTGCAGGACTTCACCGGCGTGCCCTGCGTGGTGGATCTCGCCGCCATGCGCGACGCGGTGAGGCGCCTGGGCGGCGATCCGCGCCGCATCAATCCGCTCGTGCCCGTGGACCTGGTGATCGACCACTCGGTGCAGGTGGACGTGTTCGGCAACGTCCAGGCGCTCGAGCGCAACGCGGAGATCGAGTACCAGCGCAATCGCGAGCGCTACGAGTTCCTGCGCTGGGGCTCGACCGCCTTCGACAACTTCCGCGTCGTGCCTCCGGCCACCGGCATCGTGCACCAGGTGAACCTCGAGTACTTGGCGCGCGTCGTGTGGACGAGCACCGAGGACGGAGAGGCGGTGGCCTACCCGGACACGCTCGTCGGCACCGACTCGCACACCACGATGATCAACGGCCTCGGCGTGCTCGGCTGGGGCGTGGGAGGGATCGAGGCCGAGGCCGTGATGCTGGGCCAGCCTCTCACCCTGGTCACGCCGCAAGTCGTGGGCTTCGAGCTGACCGGCGCGTTGCGCGAGGGCGTGACCGCGACGGACCTGGTGCTCACGGTCACGCAGATGCTGCGCAAGAAGGGCGTGGTCGACAAGTTCGTCGAGTTCCACGGTCCGGGCCTCGCCACCCTGTCGCTGCCGGATCGCGCGACGATCGGCAACATGTCGCCCGAGTTCGGTGCGACCTGCGGGTTCTTCCCGGTCGACGACGAGACCCTGCGCTATCTCGAGCGGACCGGCCGCCGCGAGGCCGCGGAGCTGGTCGAGCGCTATGGCAAGGAGCAGGGGCTCTTCCGCTCCGCCGGGACGCCGACGCCGGTGTACAGCGATCATCTCGCGCTCGACCTCGGCGAGGTCGAGGCGAGCCTCGCGGGTCCGAAGCGCCCGCAGGATCGCGTGCCGCTCCGCGACATGAAGAGCGCGTTCCGCCGCTCGCTCGCCGCGCCGGTCAAGGAGCGCGGGTACGGCCTCGCCGGAGCGGAGCTCGAGCGCACCGCGGAGGTGCGCCTCGACGGCGATCGCGCGCGGATCGGCCACGGCGCCGTGGTGATCGCGGCGATCACCTCGTGCACGAACACCTCCAATCCCTCGGTGATGATGGCGGCGGGACTGCTCGCGAAGAAGGCCGCCGCCCGCGGCCTGCGGCCCAAGCCGTACGTGAAGACGAGCCTCGCGCCCGGCTCGAAGGTCGTGACCGAGTACCTGCGGAAGTCGGGTGTGCTCGAGAGCCTCGAGAACATCGGGTTCGATCTCGTGGGGTACGGGTGCACGACCTGCATCGGCAACTCCGGCCCGCTGCCCGAGCCGGTGGCGCAGGCGGTGAACGAGGGTCATCTGGTCGCGGCGGCCGTGCTCTCGGGCAACCGCAACTTCGAAGGCCGCATCCACCCCTACACGCGCGCCAACTACCTCGCCTCGCCGCCGCTGGTGGTCGCCTACGCGCTGGCCGGCTCGGTGGACATCGATCTCGAGCACGAGCCTCTGGGCACCGGGAGCGACGGGCGGCCCGTGTTCCTGCGCGAGGTCTGGCCCTCGCAGGAGGAGGTCCGCGCCGCGGTCGCGTCCTCGCTCGAGCCCGGGATGTTCGAGACGACCTACGCCGACGTCTTCACCGGCAATCCGCGGTGGAACGCGATCCGCGTGCCCGAGGGCGAGCTCTACGCCTGGGACGCGGAGTCGACCTACATCCACGATCCGCCGTTCTTCGCCGGTCTCACGCGCGCGCCCGCCCCGCTCGCCGACGTCCAGGGCGCGCGTGTGCTCGTGATGCTCGGCGACTCGGTCACCACCGACCACATCTCGCCGGCGGGCGACATCGCGGAGGACAGTCCCGCGGGGCGCTGGCTCAGGTCTCGCGGGATCGAGCGCCGCGACTTCAACTCGTACGGCTCGCGCCGGGGCAACGACCTCGTGATGGTGCGCGGCACGTTCGCGAACATCCGGCTCAAGAACCTGCTCGTGCCCGGCTCGGAGGGGAACGTCACGGTCCACTTCCCGCGCGGCGAGAAGCTCGCCATCTTCGACGCGGCCGAGCGCTACCGCGCCGAGGGCACGCCGCTGCTCGTGCTCGCAGGCAAGGAGTACGGCGCGGGCTCGTCGCGCGATTGGGCGGCCAAGGGCACGATGCTCCTCGGCGTCCGCGCCGTGCTGGCGGAGAGCTACGAGCGCATCCATCGCTCGAACCTCGTCGGCATGGGCGTGCTGCCGCTCCAGTACGAGGACGCTCAGAGCGCGGAGAGCCTGGGCCTCACGGGCCGCGAGGTCTTCGATCTCGAGGGCCTCTCGGGGCCGCTCTCGCCGGCACAGAGGATCCAGGTGCGCGCGCACCGCGAGGACGGATCGGTCCTGAGCTTCACGGCCGTGGCCCGGCTCGACACGCCGGTCGACGTGGAGTACTACGCGAACGGCGGCATCCTGCAGACGGTCCTCAGGAAGCTGATGAAGTCGTAGCGGGGAGGACGGGCCTCGCGGCGAGCCTGGGTCCCGGGCTCGCGTGCGGCGTCGGAGGTCGCATGGCGCTCAGCGCGCTCGCTGACAGGAAGCGGAAGCCGACCGAGCAGGATCTCCGCGGCGTGCTGGGCACGGCCGACCCGCTCTGGCGCGACTTGAAGCGCCGGCTGCAGGACGACCACGGCCCGCTCGAGGAGGAGTGGAGCTTCGCGGGCGAGACGTACGGCTGGTCCCTGCGCATGAAGGAGAAGAAGCGGAACCTGGTCTACCTCACCCCCGGGCGGGGCTGCTTCCTGGCCGGGCTGGCGCTCGGCGCGAAGGCCGTGGAAGCGGCGCGCCGCGCGGCTGCCCTGCCGCGGTCCGTGCTCGATCTCATCGAGGCCGCGCGCCCGTACGCGGAGGGCCGGGGCGTGCGCCTCGAGGTGCGAACGCGCAAGGACCTCTCGACGGTGCTCGATCTCGTCGCGGTCAAGTGCGGGCACTGAGCCCCACAACGGACGTGGAACGGATCGTGCGCGCCCCGCCCGGCGTCCCGTGCCCGCTCGCCTCTCTGCTATCATGCGAGCGGAACGTGCCGTCCGGGGGGATCGGTCTTGAGCGTCGATGACGATGGCCGCGATTCCACGACGCGAGCGATGGCCACGCGATCCGCGGGCGTGCGATCGCTCGCGCGGAGCCTGAACTCCCGCACGGGCGCCGCGCCCGTGTTCCGCCTGACGCGCGCCGAGGAGCGCCGGCTGCTGGGTGCCGCGCGCGCCGGCGACCGCCGCGCGCTCGAGCGCCTGCTGCGGCTCCTGAGCGGGCCCGTGTACCGCTTCGGCCGCGGCTTCTGCGGCGACCCGGACGACGCCGAGGACGTGACGCAGATCACGCTGAGCGCGCTCGTGCGCTCGCTGCGCGACTTCCGCGGCGACTCGTCGCTCACCACCTGGGCGTACACGATCGCGCGCAATGCCTGCACGCGCCACCGGCGACGCGGCGCGCACGAGCCCGCGCGCTTCGAGCCGATCGAGCCCGGCTCGCCCGAGCGGCCCGGCGCGCTCGAGGTGGCCGACCCTGCGGAGAGCCCGGATCGCGCGCTCGAGCGGAGCGAGCTGCGCGCCGCGCTCGAGCGCGCGATCGGCTCGCTGGCGCCGTCCCAGCGCGAGGTGCTCGTGCTGCGCGACGTGGAGGGTCTGTCCGCGAAGGAGGTGGGCCGCGCGCTGCGGCTCACCGAGCGCGCGGTGAAATCGCGCCTGCATCGCGCGCGCGTCACGCTGCGCGAGCGTCTCGCGCCCTTCGTTGGGGGCGGCGCGCCGGCCCGGCCGCGGGCGCCCGGATGCCCGGACACCGCCCGGCTCGTGAGCCGCTATCTCGAGGGCGAGCTGGATGCGGACGCGTGCGCGAAGCTCGAGTCGCACGTGCGCTCGTGCCCGGACTGCGGCGCGGCCTGCGACACGCTGCGCGCGGCGCTCTCGACCTGCCGCTCGTGGCGGGGCGAGTCCGTGCCCGAGTCCGTGCGCGAATCCGTGCGTCGCGCGCTGCGCGAGATCGTGATCGAGAGCCGGGGACCGGATCGGATCCGCGGTTGAACGAAGCCGTCACGCCAGGAGAGGAGGACCGCATGACCGGACGTACACGGCGGAGCCGCCGCCGTTTCCTGCAGACGCTGGGACTCGCGGGTGTGACCTCGGCCCTGGTCGCGCCCGCGCTCGTGCGCGGACAGGGCACGCCCGCGCCCGTCCCGGCCGGAGGGCCGGCGCCCGCCCCGGCGGACACCACGCGCGCCGCGGCGCCCGCGGGCGAGATCTCCGAGGACGCGAAGGCTCTCGCCGGCGTCATCGAGCGCCGCTACGGCGATCACCTCACGCCGGAGCAGCTCGACTCCATTCGCAAGGACCTGGACGGAGATCTCCAGGCCACGAAACGGCTGCGGGCGGTGAAGCTCGGGAACGCGGACGAGCCCGACTTCACGTTCCGCGCATGAGCGGGGAGGCTGCCATGTCCCGACCCGCCGACACGCCCCGCAGGAACACCGCGCCCACCGCGGTCACGGTGCCCGCGCCGCCCGATGACGCCACCTGGTTCCTGCCCCTCTCCGAGCTGGCGCTCCGCATCCGCGTGAAGAAGCTCCGCATCACCGAGCTCGTCTCCGGTTCGCTCGACCGTCTCGAGCGGCTGGGCCCGAAGTACAACGCCGTGGTCACGCTCATGCGGGATTCGGCGATGAAGCAGGCCGCGGCCGCCGAGAGCGAGCTGGCGCGCGGCCGCGATCGCGGGCCGCTCCACGGCATCCCGTACGGGGTCAAGGATCTGCTCGCCACGCGCGACGCGCCCACGACCTGGGGCGCCGAGCCCTACCGCGACCAGCGGTTCGACTACGACGCGACCGTGATCGAGAAGCTGCGCGATGCCGGCGCGGTGCTGGTCGCGAAGCTCGCGATGGTGGAGCTGGCCGGCGGCATGGGCTACGACACCGCCGACGCCTCGTTCACCGGCCCCGGGCTCTCGCCATGGAACACGGCGTACTGGAGCGGCGGGTCCTCGAGCGGACCCGCGGCCGCGGTCGCAGCCGGGCTCGTGCCCTTCGCGATCGGCTCCGAGACCTCGGGCTCGATCCTCACGCCCTCCGCCTTCTGCGGCGTCACCGGACTGCGGCCCACGTACGGGCTCGTGAGCCGCCACGGCGCGATGGCGCTGTGCTGGTCACTCGACAAGCTCGGCCCGCTCGCACGCGGGGCGGACGACTGCGCGCGCGTGCTCGCGGCGATGGCCGGCCCGGATCCGAACGACGAGAGCACGGTCGCGCGCGGCTTCCGCTACGCGGCGCCCGCGCCGCTCGGCGGAGCGTCGAAGAAGCCGAAGATCGCGGTGCCGAAGGGCGTGGCCGAGAAGGCGCAGCCCGCGGTGCGCGAGTGCTTCGAGGCGGCGCTGGCCGCGCTCGGCGGCGACGTCGAGGTGACCCGCGACGTCGCCTGGCCCGACCTGCCCTGGGGGCCGGCGGTGGGCGCGATCGTAAGCGCGGAGGGCGCGGCCGCGTTCCTCGACCTGATCGAGTCGGGTCGCGCGCAGCAGCTCCGGTGCCCGGCCGATCGCACCGGCGGCTATTCGGCCCTGCTGCTGCCGGCCGTGGACTACCTGCAGGCGATGCGGCTCCGGCGGCCGATGAAGCACGCGCTGAGCTATCTGTTCGAGACCTACGACCTGATCGCGGCGCCGACGCGGGCGAGCGTGGCGTATCCCATCGACCGCAGCTTCGAGAACGCGTATCCCGGCGTCTCCGGGGGGCCGCCGATCATCCCGGCGGGCAATCTCTGCGGATTGCCGGCGCTTGCGCTCCCCGACGGCTTCGGCGAGAACGGATTGCCCACGTCGTTCCAGCTCATGGGGCCGCCGTTCTCGGAGGCGCTGCTCACGCGGGTCGGCGCCGCCTACCAGCGGCGCACGGACTGGCACACGAGGCGACCGCCCGGCGCGTGACGC
>DATKKO010000012.1:0-4563 GCA_035542955.1 Terriglobales bacterium | reverse complement strand
GCTCTTCGGCCTGCGGCCCTCGCGTGAGGGCCGCGCCACGGTGCGCGAATGCGAAGCCGTCCTGCGACTGAACGGCGCCGAGCTTTCGCGCCGCGTGGTGAACGTGCCCCTCGATCCCAACGGCACGCATCTCGGCGTGGGGCTCACGATCGCGGACGAGGTCGAGATCCACATCCGGCGCGCAACCGGGTTCCTGTCCGGCCGCCGCACCGCGGCGCTCGCCGAGATCGAGGCGCTGGCGCGGGTGCCGTAGATCGCGGCGCCGCTCCCGCTACGCCACGCCGACCACCACGCCCAGCCAGCCGAGCTGGTTCTCGAAGCGGCCGCGCCTGCGAAGGACTTCGTCCGGGCGGTTGCGCTCGAAGTCCCAGCCCTCGACATAGAACTCGCTCGAGCGGAACCCCGCTTCCACGAGCACCTCGCGCACCTCGGGCACGGTCCACAACCGCCAGTCGTAGGTAAAGGCCCGGCGCATCTCGCCCCCGTCGCGGAACCGGAAGTGGATGTGGCAGAGCAGGCGATGGTCCACGGGATTGAACTCGACCTGCTCCCAGACGTACGTGAACGAGGGCAGAGGCGCGCCATCGGGGCCGGGCCACGACGCGACGCGATGCGTCTCGACCAGGCGGTCCATCGCCGCCGTCCCGCCGAACATGCTGAGGAAGAAAAGCCCGTCGCCGCGCAACGAGCGCCGCACCGCGCGGAAGTAGCGCCGCAGCTCCGCGCGCTCGTGGAACGTCCAGAACGAGTAGTTGAGCGCGACCACGACCTGCACCGCCGGCCGGGTCACGGCGCGCACGTCGCGCTCGAGCAGGGTCACGCGGCTCGCCGCCTCGCCCAGGCGCGCGAGCCGCTCCCGCCGCGACCAGGCCAGCACCCCGGGGTCGAGATCGAGCGCCCAGGCGCGGTTCTCCGGGCGCCGCGCCGCCCAGGTGCAGGCGAGCTGCGCGGTGCCGCAGAAGTCCTCGCGCAGGTCGCGGAAGCGCCCGCCGCGCGTCGTGCGCCACACGCGCTCGAAGAAGTCGAGGTCGTACTCCACGCCCTGCACGGCGGACTCGTAGAGCGCGAAGCGGTCGCGCGCGAACCGGCTCTCGCGCGGCACGGTCGTCTCAGCGAACCACGACGCGCAGCGTGCGGCTGCGCGGGCCGTCCAGCTCGACGAGGAAGAGCTGCTGCCAGGTGCCGAGCACCGGCCGGCCGCCCGAGACGGGGATCGAGAGCGAGGGCCCGAGCAGGATCGAGCCCAGGTGCGCGGCCGCGTTGTCGTCGATCCGATCGTGCGCGAACGGCGCCTTGCGGCGCAGCGGCTCGATCACCTCGCGCACGAGCCGCAGCATGTCCTCGCGCAGGCCGCTCTCGTCCTCGTTCAGCAGCAGCGCGCAGGTGGCGTGCGGCACGAAGGCGAGCGCGATCCCGCTCTCGACGCCGCTCTCGCGCACCGCGCGCTCGAGCTCGGCGGTGACGTTCACCAGCTCCAGCGACGCCCGCGTGCGGATCGTGGAGGAGAACTCGGTGCGGCTCACGGCGCGGCAGTGTAGCGCGCGCATGGCGCCCGGCGAAGCCGTCGTCTAGAATGCCCGCCGCACCTCTCGCCCTCGACGACTTCCACCCAGCGAGTTCTCTCATGTCCCGATTGATCGACGTCCTCCTGCTCGTCGCCCTTCCGGCCTCCGGCAAGTCCGAGGTCCGGCGCTATCTCGCAGGCCTCACGCCCGAGCAGTGCCGCGACGAGATGCATCTCGGCCCCACCGTGCAGCTCGACGACTATCCCTACGTGCACAGCATGCGGCGGATCAGCCAGGAGCTGCGCCGGCGCAGGCAGGACCCGATCTTCTTCGAGTCGGACGAGGTGCCGATGAAGGACGCTCGCGACTGGGGCACTCTGGTCGAGCTGCTCAACGAGGACTTCGCCGATCTCGAGCAGCGCCGCCGCACCGCGCTCGCGCTTGGCGGCGCCGCCGACTGGCTCTTCGGCCGCTTCGACGCGGCGCGCCGGAAGGTGGGCATCCGGCCCGCGCTGGGACAGCTCGACCCCGCCGTGCGCCGGGAGCTCGCGTCCGCGCTCGAGGACGAATGCGCGGAGCTGCTGCGCGACAAGAACGCCGGCATCCCGGATTCGCTGAAGGGCAAGACCGTGGTGATCGAGATGGCGCGCGGCGGCCCGGACCGCGCCGCGATGCCGCTGCCGCCGCCGCTCGGCTATCGCTACACCTTCGCCGCGCTGTCGCAGGAGATCCTGGCGCGGGCCTCGGTGCTCTACGTCTGGGTCACGCCCGAGGAGTCGCGGCGCAAGAACATCGAGCGCACCGATCCCAACGACCCCGGATCGATCCTGCACCACGGCGTGCCGATGGCGGTGATGCTCGGGGACTACGGGTGCGACGACATGGAGTGGCTGCTCCAGCACTCGGACCGCCCCGACACGGTGAGAATCGAGGCGTACGGGCGGCACTGGTACCTGCCGGTGACGCGCTGCGACAACCGGATCGACAAGACCACGTTCGTGCGCGCCGACCGCTCGCAGTGGAAGGAAGCCGACGTGCGCGCGCTGCACGAGGGACTCGCGGAGGCGTTCGGGCGGCTGGTGAAGGCGGCCGATCAGGCGATCTAGGCCGGCTCGGCGCACAAACGCGAAGCGCGCGATCCCGAGAGGACCGCGCGCTTCGCTCGTCTCGCTCCGACGTGCGCCCGCGCTACCGGGGCTTCAGCGATCCGATCGCCGCGAGCACGATCATCCCCACGTTCTCGCCGAGCTTGGCCCAGCCGATGCGGGCGCTGTCGGCGGTGCCGAAGCAGCCGCAGTGGAAGTTGAGCCCGCGCGCCATCGCCGAGGCGACGGCGATCGTGAACACCACGAGCAGCACTCCCGCCACCCACGCGCCCGCGCGCGGCCGGATCCCGAGCACGAGCGCCAATCCGGCGAGCAGCTCGATCCACGGCAGGACCATCGCCAGCAGGTGCTCGGACCAGAGCGGCGCGAGATGGAAGTTGTGGACCTCCCTCGCGAGGCTCGCCACGTCCACGATCTTGGCGAGCGACGCGGTGAGGAAGAGCAGGCCCAGCACGATCTGCGCGCCGCGGCGCAGCAGGGGACTCGCGAGCACGCCCATCAGCGCTCGGCCGCCCCGGTCTCGATCGGGAATCCCGCCGCCTTCCAGGCGGGGAGACCGTCCGTGAAGACGAGCACCTTGCGAATGCCGGCGTCGATCATGGTGTTGGCCAGGTCCTTCGACAGCTCGCAGTCGCCGCCGCTGCAGTAGGCGATGATCGGCTTGCCCAGGTTCTTGAACGGCGCGATCAGTTCGGGCTTCGCGACCACCTCGTCGTAGAAGAGATTCACCGCGCCCTTGATGTGGCCCTCGGCGTACTCGGAGCGCTCGCGCGCGTCGATGAAGACGGCCGCGGCCGGGCCCGCGTCGAAGAACTTCTTCACGTCCCCGAGCTTCACCTCGATGGGCTTGTCGAGATCGGGCACGGTTGGCAGGGTGGTCTTCGTCGCCGAGGGCGGAGCCGGCGCCGGGTTCGCGGCGGGAGCCGCGGGCTTGCTCGCTGCCTTTGCGCCCGGCGCCGCAGTTCCGGCCGCGGACGCCGACTTCGCCGCCGCGCCGGTTGCCTTCTTCGTCACCTTCTTCGCCGCGCGCTTGTGCGCGGCCGCCCTCGCGTGGCTGCTGTCCGCGGCCGAGGCCACCACGTACCGGGTCGGCGCGGGGGAGCAGACGGCCAGGACCAGCAGTCCGCCCCCACCGCCGAACGCGGGCGTGAGGCTCGAGGCCGGCCCGCGCGCGCTCGTGTCGGGCGTCGCGGAGGGCGAGGTCTGCAGCTCCTCGAGGCTCGGCATCTTCTCCTCGCGCGTGATCCACGTGAGGCCACGGCGCGGGTGGCTCTCCAGCGCGAGCGCGTTGAAGCCCAGGCCCAGCAGGGCCCCCGCGATCACGATCACCAGCGCCCCGCGCAGCGTCTCCGCGGCCCCCTCTCTCTGCTTCTCGTTCATGCGACAGCTCCCGTGCGCCCCGCGGCCGTTCCTTCCTTCTACCCCGAACTCAGGCTTCCTGTTTCAGACCCCCATCAGGTGCAGCATCAGCGCCTTCTGGGCGTGCAGGCGGTTCTCCGCCTGGTCGAAGATGGCGGAGTTCGGCGTGCGCGAGGTGGCGTAGTCGATCTCCTCGCCGTAGTGCGCGGGCAGGCAGTGCAGGATGATCGCATCCGGCTTCGCCGCCCCGAGCGTTGCGGTGTTGACCTGATAGCCCTCGAAGTCGTTCTTCCGCTTCGAGGCCTCGGCCTCCATGCCCATGCTGGCCCAGACGTCGGTGTAGAGCACGTCGGCGCCCCGGCACGCGCTCGTCAGATCGCTCGTCACCGTGATCGCCGCACCCGTTGCCTTGCCCTGCGCCGCCGCGTCCGCGGTGATCTCGGCGAGCGGCTCGTAGCCCGGCGGGCAGGCCACGGTCACGCTCATGCCGAGCAGCGCGCCGCCGAGCATCAAGGACTGCGCGACGTTGTTGCCGTCGCCCACGAACACCGCCTTCAGTCCCTCGAAGCGGCCCTTGCGCTCCTGGATCGTCT
>DATKKO010000011.1:0-11667 GCA_035542955.1 Terriglobales bacterium | reverse complement strand
CGACGTGGCTCGCGCGCGCCCTGGGTCCGCTCGAGCGTCTGACCTACCGCCTCGGCGGCGTGAAACCCGAGGAGGAGACGGGCTGGCGGCGTTACGCCGTCGGCGTGCTGCTCTTCAACGCGGCGGGCCTGCTCGTCGTCTATCTGCTCCAGCGGCTCCAGGCCGTGCTGCCGCTGAACCCGCAGCACCTGCCCGCCGTGGTCCCGCATCGTGCCTTTGACACCGCGGTGAGCTTCGCCACCAACACGAACTGGCAGAGCTACTCGGGCGAGGTCACGCTGGGCTACCTCGTGCAGATGGCCGGGCTCACGGTGCAGAACTTCGTCTCGGCCGCGACCGGCATCGCGGTGCTCGTGGCGCTGATCCGCGGTCTCGCCCGGCGCACCGCGGGCACCATCGGCAACTTCTGGGTCGACCTGACCCGGGCCACGCTCTACGTGCTGCTCCCGCTCGCGATCGTGGTCGCGCTCGGACTCGTTTCGCAGGGCGTGGTGCAGACGCTCGCGCCGACGCGCACCGCGACGCTCGTCCAGCCGGTCCAGGACGCCAAGGGCCGGATCGTGCGCGAGCAGCACATCGCGGTCGGGCCCGCAGCCTCGCAGATCGCGATCAAGCAGCTCGGCACCAACGGCGGCGGCTTCTACAACGTGAACTCGGCGCACCCGCTCGAGAACGCGACCCCGTTCTCGGACTTCCTCGAGGTGCTCTCGATCCTGCTGATCTCCGCGGGCCTGTGCTTCACCTTCGGCCAGATGATTGGGGACCGCCGCCAGGGCTGGGCGGTGTTCGCCGCGATGACGCTGCTCTTCCTCATGTTCGTGATCCCCTGCCTCGTCCCCGAGCAGGCCGGCAATCCGCGGCTCGCCGCGCTCGGCGTTGACGTGCACGCCGGCGCGCTGCAGCCCGGCGGCAACATGGAGGGGAAGGAGACGCGCTTCGGCATCGCCAGCTCGGCGATCTGGGCCACGGCGACCACCTCGGCCTCGAACGGCTCGGTGAACTCGATGCACGACTCCTCTATGCCGCTCGGTGGGCTCGTGCCCATGCTGCTCATGCAGCTGGGCGAGGTGGTCTTCGGCGGCGTCGGCTCGGGTCTCTACGGCATGCTGATGTTCGTGATCGCGGCGGTGTTCATCGCCGGCCTCATGGTGGGCCGCACGCCCGAGTACCTGGGCAAGAAGATCGAGGCCTTCGAGATGAAGATGGCCTCGCTCGTGATCCTGATCTCGCCGCTCACGGTGAAGATCGGCACCGCGATCGCCGTGAGCTTCGCCGCGGGCCGCGCCGGCGTGCTGAATCCCGGGCCGCACGGCTTCAGCGAGATCCTCTACGCCTTCTCCTCGGCTTCGAACAACAACGGCAGCGCGTTCGCCGGGCTCACCGCGAGCACGCCCTTCTACGGCTTGGCGCTGGGCTTCGCCATGCTGATCGGCCGCTACTGGCTCGCGATCCCCACGCTGGCGATCGCGGGGTCGCTCGCGGCGAAGAAGAAGGCGCCGGCGGGCGCGGGCACGCTGCCCACGCACACGCCGCTCTTCGTGCTGCTGGTGGTGGCCACCGTGCTGATCGTCGGCGCGCTGGCCCTGTTCCCGGCCCTGGCCCTCGGCCCGGTGGTCGAGCACCTGATGGCCTACGGCGCGCACTGAGGCGCGGGAGGACTTCGATGGGAAAAGCTAGAGCGCGACCGCTCTTCGAGCGCCACATCGTCGGCCGCGCCGTGCTCGATTCGTTCCGCAAGCTGGATCCGCGGATCCAGCTCCGCAACCCCGTGATGTTCGTGGTGCTGGTAACCGCGGTGCTGACCACCGTGCTCGGCGTCCAGGCCCTGCGCGGCCATGGCGAGGCGCCGGCCGGGTTCATCCTCGCGGTCTCGATCTGGCTGTGGTTCACGGTGCTGTTCGCGAACTTCGCCGAGGCCATGGCCGAGGGCCGCGGCAAGGCGCAGGCCGACACCCTGCGCCGCGCGCGCGGCGACGTATTCGCGAAGAAGCTCGAGGACCCGTCCAACCTGCTCGCGTTCCGCACCGAGCCCGCCTCGCTGCTGCGCCGCGGCGACCTCGTGGTGGTCGCGGCCGGCGACGTGATCCCCTGCGACGGCGAGGTGGTCCAGGGCGTGGCCTCGGTGGACGAGAGCGTGATCACGGGCGAGAGCGCGCCGGTGATTCGCGAGAGCGGCGGCGACCGCAGCGCGGTCACCGGCGGCACGCGCGTGCTCTCGGACTGGCTCGTGGTGCGGGTCACGGCGGATCCCGGCGAGACCTTCCTCGACCGCATGATCGCGCTGGTCGAGGGCGCGAAGCGCCAGAAGACGCCGAACGAGATCGCGCTCGCGATCCTGCTTGCCGCGCTCACGATCATCTTCCTCGTGACCACGACCACGCTGCTGCCGTTCTCGCTCTACGGCGTGCGGATGGCCGGCACCGGCACGCCGATCACCGTCACCGTCCTGAGCGCGCTGCTGGTGTGCCTGATCCCGACCACCATCGGCGGGCTGCTGTCCGCGATCGGCATCGCCGGCATGGACCGCCTGATCCGCGACAACGTCATCGCTCTCTCCGGGCGCGCCGTCGAGGCCGCGGGCGACGTGGACGTGCTGCTGCTCGACAAGACCGGCACGATCACGCTCGGCAACCGGCAGGCCACCGAGTTCGTGCCCGCGCCCGGCGTGTCGACCGAGCGCCTGGCCGACGCGGCCCAGCTCGCCTCGCTCGCCGACGAGACCCCCGAGGGGCGCAGCATCATGGTGCTGGCCAAGGAGCGCTACGGGCTGCGCGAGCGCGACGTGCACGAGTTGGGTGCGACCTTCGTGCCCTTCAGCGCCCGCACCCGCATGAGCGGCGTCGACCTCGACGGCCGCCGCGTGCGCAAGGGCGCGGCCGACGCCATCGACTGCTTCGTGCGCGAGCACGGCGGCGAGGTCCCCGAGGCGGTGCGGGCCCACGTGGACGAGGTCTCGCGCGAGGGATCCACGCCGCTCGTCGTCGCCGAGAACGGCGCGGTGCTCGGCACGATCCAGCTCAAGGATATCGTGAAGGGTGGCATCCGCGAGCGCTTCGTGCACCTGCGGCGCATGGGGATCAAGACGGTGATGATCACCGGCGACAACCCGCTCACCGCGGCGGCCATCGCCGCCGAGGCCGGAGTGGACGACTTCCTCGCGCAGGCCACGCCCGAAGCCAAGCTCGCGCTGATCCGCGAGCAGCAGGCGGGCGGGCGCCTGGTCGCCATGACCGGCGACGGCACGAACGACGCGCCGGCGCTGGCGCAGGCCGACGTGGCGGTGGCCATGAACTCCGGCACGCAGGCGGCCAAGGAGGCCGGCAACATGGTCGACCTCGACTCGAACCCGACCAAGCTGATCGAGATCGTCGAGACCGGCAAGCAGCTCCTCATGACCCGCGGGGCGCTCACCACCTTCAGTATCGCGAACGACGTGGCCAAGTACTTCGCCATCATCCCCGCGGCGTTCGTCGGCACCTATCCGGCGCTGCGCGCGCTCAACGTGATGCATCTCGCCACGCCGCAGAGCGCGATCCTCTCGGCGGTGATCTTCAACGCGCTGATCATCGTCGCGCTGATTCCGCTCGCGCTGCGCGGCGTGCGCTACCGGCCGCTCGGCGCGGCGGTCGTGCTCCGCAACCACCTGCTCGTCTACGGGGTGGGCGGCCTGGTCGCTCCGTTCCTCGGCATCAAGGCGATCGACCTGCTGCTGGTCGCGCTCCGTCTCACGTGAGGGTCCGTCATGCGCTCCGAGATCCGCCCCGCGCTCGTGCTCCTGCTCGCGTTCACCGTGCTCACGGGCATCGTCTACCCGCTCGCGATGACCGGGATCGCGAAGCTCGTCTTCCCGCGCCAGGCCGAGGGGAGCCTGATCGTCCGCGATGGCCGAACCGTCGGCTCGCGCCTGATCGGCCAGGCCTTCGACCAGCCGCGCTACTTCTGGGGCCGGCCCTCCGCGACCTCGCCTGCGCCCTACGACGCGTCTGCCTCGACGGGCTCGAACCTCGGGCCGCTCAACCCGGCGCTGCTGGACGGGGTGCGAAAGCGCATCGCCGCGCTGCAAGCCGCCGATCCGGCGCAGCGCGGGCCGGTCCCGGTCGATCTCGTCACGGCCTCGGGCAGCGGGCTCGATCCCGAGATCAGCCCCGCCGCGGCCGAATACCAGGTCGAGCGCGTGGCCCGCGCGCGCGGCATGACGGCGGACCACGTGCGCACGCTGGTGCGGGCGCACACCGCGGGCCGGACCTTCGGCGTGCTCGGAGAGCCGCGCGTCAACGTGCTCGAGCTGAACCTCGCGCTCGACGCGATGGGAGAGAAGCGACCCGCACGATGAGCGCGCGAGGCGATCGTCCAGATCTTTCCCGGCGACAAGCTCAAGATCGAGCCGTTCGTGGGCGGCGGGGCGATCGACAATCCGGGGCGCCACTTCGTGCTGATGCCGCCGATCAACGGCGCCACCGCCTCTTCGGGCACGCCCTATTTCACGGCGAACAACGGAAACCAGGGGGCGCCGGGAGCGGCCGTCTCCCACTGGACGCCCGATCTGGTCAAGGCCGAGCGCCGAATCATGGTCGCGCTGCTCGTGAAGATGAAGAGGCGATCCCGGGCGCGCCGACCGGGGCGGGAATCCGGTCCTGCCCCGAGCCGTTGTGCTAGGCTCCGGAATCCCCAGCGAGCAGCCGGATCCACCAGGGCATGCTCGCTCCTCGGGAGGCCCCGTTGAACGACCAGCGCCCCGATCCGGACGAGCTCCTGCGCCGCGTCCGCGAGCAGGAGGAGCGCGAGCGCCGCGCGCAGCTCAAGATCTTCCTCGGCGCCTGCGCCGGCGTAGGGAAGACCTACGCCATGCTGGTCGAGGCGCACGAGCGCCGCCGCGCCGGGATCGACGCGGTGATCGGCGTGGCCGAGACGCACGGCCGCGCCGAGACCGAGGCGCTGCTCGAAGGGCTCGAGATCCTTCCCACGCGTGAGATCGAGTACCGGGGCACGGTGCTGCGGGAGTTCGACCCCGACGTGGCGCTCGCGCGCCGCCCCGGCCTGCTGCTGCTCGACGAGCTGGCCCACACGAACGTGCCCGGCTCGCGGCACGCCAAGCGCTGGCTCGACGTCGAGGAGCTGCTCGACGCCGGGATCGACGTCTATACCACGCTCAACGTCCAGCACGTCGAAAGTCTCTACGACGTGGTGGCGCAGATCACCGGCATCGTCGTGCGCGAGGTGGTGCCCGATTCGATCCTCGAGCGCGCCGACGAGATCGAGCTGGTGGATCTGCCCCCCGACGACCTGCTGCAGCGCATGCGCGAGGGCAAGGTCTACATGCCCGAGCTGGCGGGCCGGGCCATGGAGAACTTCTTCCGCAAGGGCAATCTGATCGCCCTGCGCGAGCTGGCCCTGCGCGTGACCGCGGACCGCGTGGACCAGCAGATGGAATCCTACCGGCGTGACCACGCGATCCGCGAGAGCTGGCCGGTGGGCGGCCGCATCCTGGTCGGGATCGGCGAGCCGCTGGCGGGCGTGCGGCTGGTCCGCGCGGTGAGCCGCATGGCGGCGCGCCTCCAGGCCGACTGGATCGTGGCCCACGTCGAGACGCCGGGAGAGTTCGGTCCTTCCGACAGCACGCGGGACCACATCGTGGACCTCCTGGGCTATGCCGAGGAGCTGGGCGCCGAGACCGCGATGCTCGGCGGCACGCGCCCGGCGGACGAGCTGCTCGCCTACGCGCGCGAGCGCAACGTGTCGCGCATCGTGGTCGGCAAGCCCACCCGGGCGCCCTGGCTGCGGGCGCTGCGCGGCTCGCTCGTGGACGCGCTCGTGCGGGGCAGCGGCGACATCGATGTCTACATCATGAGCGGCGAGATCGACGAGGAGGCGGAGCGCGGCGCGCTGCTCCTCGGCCGGGAGACGCCCTCGCTGCGCGCGGCGAACTATCTGCGCAGCGCCGCCGCGGTCGCGCTCGCGAACGTCGTCGCCTGGCTGCTGTACTCCCAGCTCAGCCCGGCGAACCTGATCATGATCTACCTGCTCGCCGTGTTGGCGGTGGCGGCGCGCCTCGGCCGCGGGCCGGCGATCCTCGCCTCGATCCTGAGCGTGGCGACCTTCGACTTCTTCTTCGTGCCCCCGCGCCTGGCGCTCCGTGTCTCGGACACCCAGTACCTGCTCACCTTCGTGGTCATGCTGGCGGTCGCGCTCGTGATCAGCACCATGGCCTCGCGCCTGCGGCAGCAGGCGGAAGCCGCGCGACGCCGCGAGCGCCGGGCCGCCTCGCTGTTCCACCTGAGCCGCGAGCTCTCCTCGTTGCGCGGGATCGACGAGCTGCTCTCGGCCGCGGTGCAGCGCGTGCAGGACGACTTCGGCGCGCGCGCCTTCGTGCTGCTGCCGGATGCGTCCGGCAACGTGATGACGCCGCGCGGGCAGGCGCCCCCGCCCGAGAGCGGCGGCCACGACCTCGGCGTAGCCCAGTGGTCGTTCGACCACGGCCAGCCCGCGGGACCGGGCACGCCGACGTTGCCGGCGGCGGGCGCGCTGTTCGTGCCCCTGCACGGCTCCGGCGGGCCGATCGGCGTGATCGGGATCGCGTCCTCCCGCTCGGGCGCGCTGTCGCGCGACCAGCTCCGGTTGCTCGAGAGCTTCGCCGACCAGGTCGGCCTGAACCTGGAGCGGGTCCAGCTCGCCGCCCAGGCGGAGCGCGCCCGCGTGCTGATCGAATCGGAGCGCATGCGCAGCACGCTGCTCTCCAGCGTCTCGCACGACCTGCGCACGCCGCTGTCGGCCATCCTCGGGGCGGCCAGCAGCCTGATGACCGGCGAAAGCACGATCTCCGAGCCCGTGCGCCGCGAGCTGATCGAGACCATCGGCGAGGAGTCGCAGCGCCTGAACCGGCTGGTCGGGAACCTGCTCGACATGACCCGGCTCGAATCGGGCGCGACGCCGCTCAAGCGGGAATGGCACTCGCTCGAGGAGGTGATCGGCGCCGCCCTCGCCCGGCTCGAGCCGCGACTCGCGGGCCGCGAGGTGGGCGTGCGGCTGCCGCCGGAGCTGCCGCTCGTCGAGCTGGACGGCGTGCTCATCGGACAGGTGCTCTTCAATCTGCTCGAGAACGCGGTCAAGTACACGCCGGCCGGCGCGCCGATCGAGGTCCGCGCCGCGCTCGAGGACGGCGCCCTGCAGCTCGAAGTCGCCGATCGCGGCCCGGGCCTTCCGGAGGGGGAGGAGGAGCGCGTCTTCGAGAAGTTCTACCGCGGCCGCCGCGAGGGCGAGCCGAGCGGGGTCGGGCTCGGCCTCAGCATCTGCCGCGGCATCGTCGAGGCCCACGGGGGACGCATCGTGGCCCGGAATCGCGAGGGCGGCGGCAGCGTGTTCCGGGTCACGCTGCCGCAGGAGGGGAAGCCCCCGTCCGTGCTTCCCGAGAACGAGTCGAGCCCGGCGTCGGCCTCGGGCGCGCCGCCGCGCTGAGCGGCCGGGGTTCGGCCGCGGCCGCTGGGCTCAGCGGGCCCGCCGGAGGGTCATCGGCCCCACTGCGCAGTCGCCGGGCCGCGCACCCGCGACGATCCACCATCCAGGCTCGAGGTTCAGCTCCCAGCCGTCACCATGCAGCCGCGTTCTCGTGGTGTCCGCAGGAGAAGCGCCAGCTCGGTCGACAAAGTCCTGAAGAGAGCCTCCAAGCAGCCGCGCCACCGTAGTGTCGGCGGGAGCGGGCACGGTGACCCGGCTCCAGTCCCGGGCGAGCAGCGCTCCGCCGCTCGTCACCTCGAGGATCCCCCAGACGTCGCTCACGCGCAGCGTGGGGTACACGGTGCCGAGCGTGTCGAGCGGCTGCAGGCTGCGCGGATCGAAGCTCACCTGCGGCGCGTGCAGCGGGATCGCGAGCACGCGGCCCTCGACGAACCGCGCCCGGTCCGCCGCCAGCCGCGCGAGGCGCGCCCGCTCGCGCGTCTGCTCGACCGCGCGCAGCGTGTCCAGCCCGTAGCGCCGGGCGCGGCTCTCGAGCACATCGGGCGACGGCAGCGCGGGCGGCGGCTGGAGCGCCGCGCCCAGCAGGACGCCGAGATCGGAGGTGGCAACGAGATCGCGGCGCCATCCGGGCGCCGCCTCGTCGAGCAACCAGCCGTACGCCGGGCCCGAGCCGTAGGCGAACGAGCGCACATAGCTCGGCGCCTGCTCCGCGCGCGCGAGGTCGTCGAGGATCGCGGCGCGCCGCCCGGAGCGCTTCACGCCGATCATGACGCCCGTGTACTCCGCCATGCCCTCGTTCAGCTCGAGCGCGTTCTCCTCGTTCGCGGCGGCGGGGAAGAGGGAGCGGCGGTGCGCGCGGAACGCGAGGGCGTCCGCGATCGCGGCGCGGCGTCCGGCGCGTCCGGAGGAGACCGCGGCCGCGAGCGCGTGCCATTCGAGGCGCATCCACAGCCGGCCCTCGGGCGCGTCGAGGTGCGCGTTGCCCGCGAGCGTCGAAGGGAGTCCGAGGCGCGACTGCACCCGGTGCCACAGCTCGTGCGCGAGTAGGATGCGCCGATCCACCGTCCGTTGCGGGAGCGGCCACAGCAGCATGCTCCAGAGCGTCCCGTTCCAGTCGAGCGCCGTGTTCGCGACGTCCAAGCTCTCGGGCAGGCGCCCGACGTAGACGCCGTGATCGCGCACGAGCACCCCCGCGACATCGCGCCCGTTCGCGATCACCCGCCGCGTCCCGGGATCGACGAGCAGGATCGGACCGGCGATCGAGGCGCCCCACAGGCGCCCGCGATCGCGATTGGCGATCGACCTCGCCTCGTGGAAGACGCGCCGGGCCGAGCGAGGATCGAGCGGCCCCGGCGCGGAACGCGCGGCTCGGGCCGGTCCGCCCGACGAGGCGCCGATCGAGCCGATCGAGAGCAGCAGACCGAGGATCGCCGGCAGGAGTCTCGCCGCGCGTCCCCGCGCGCGCGGCCAGCCCGTGACGTCGCGCATCGCCCACAGTGTCCCCGTCCGCGCGCTCCGCCGCAAGCGCGCCCGGCGCCGCGAACGGCCGGAGGGAGCGCCCGGCCGGTTCGCGGCGCTTCCCAAGACCGGCCTCACCCTGCTAGCGTCAGGGCTGGGGAGCGCGTGTCCGTTCCCCGGAGGGTCGATCTGGGATGCGCAAGCCCACGCACGCCGACGCCGAGCTGCTGCTCCGGCTCTACGACCTGCGCCGCGAGCCCGAGTTGAGACGCGCCCGCACGTGGTTCCTCAGCGAGTTCAAGCCCCGCGGGTGGGACGAGATCGGAGCCGCCTACCTCAGCCACAGCGACGAGGATCGCTGGTTCCGCCAGACCACGGCGTACTGGGAGATGGTCGCCACGCTCGTGAACCGGGACCTGATTCACGCGGAGCTGTTCTTCGATCACACGGGCGAGGACATCCAGGTCTGGGAGCACTGCAAGCCCTGGATCGCGGGCGCAAGAGCCGCGCTGCGGCCGACCTATCTCGTTCAGCTCGAGCGGCTCGTGAACGACCACCAGGCCTATCGCGCGCGCACGAACGCGGAGGCCCTGGCGGGGCGGAGGGGCGGCGCCCGGCCGCGGGCGGCCGCCCGGCGCGCACGCACGCGGCGGGGCTGACATGTCCTCGACGTTCGGAACCCTGTTCCGGGTCACCACCTTCGGCGAGTCGCACGGCCCCGGTGTCGGCGTGGTCGTGGACGGCATGCCGCCCGGGATCGCCGTGGACGCGGGCGCGATCCAGCGCGAGCTGGATCGCAGGCGTCCCGGGCAGAGCGCGATCACGAGCCCGCGCCGCGAGGCCGACCAGGTCGAGATCCTCTCCGGCGTCTTCGAGGGCGTCACGCTGGGCACGCCCATCGCCATGCTGGTGCGCAATCGGGACGCGCGTCCGGAGGACTACGAGGCGCTGCGCGACGTGTTCCGTCCCGGCCACGCGGACTACGCCTACCAGCGCAAATACGGCGTGCGCGATCACCGCGGCGGAGGCCGCGCCTCGGGGCGCGAGACCATCGGACGCGTCGCCGCGGGCGCTCTGGCGCGGGCGGCGCTGGCCACGGTCCATGTCGCCATCGTGGGCGGGACCGTGCAGGTGGGCGAGGTGCGCGCCCTGTGCCGCGACTGGGACGAGGCCGGGAAGAACCTCGTGCGCTGCCCCGACACGGACGCGGCGGCGGCGATGGTGCGCGCGATCGAGGCGGCGCGCGAGGCGAAGGACTCGGTGGGCGGAGTGGTCGAGGTCGTCGGCTGCGGCGTGCCCGCCGGCTGGGGCGATCCCGTGATGGACAAGCTCGACGCGCGACTCGGCGCGGCGATGCTCTCGATCCCGGCCGTGAAGGGCGTGGAGATCGGCGACGGATTCGGCCTCGCCGCGCGCCGCGGATCGGAGTCGAACGACGTGCTCGAGCAGGGACGCTTCCGCACGAACTTCGGCGGCGGCATCTCGGGTGGGATCTCGACGGGCGCCGAGATCGTGGTGCGCCTCGCGGTGCGGCCCGCCTCCTCGATCGGCCTGCCGCAGACGGCGGCCACGAGCGACGGCGGCACGCGGACGATCACGGTCGGGGGACGCCATGATCCGTGCATCTGCCCACGCGTGGTGCCGGTGGCGGAGGCGATGATGGCGATCGTGCTCGCGGACGCGTGGCTGCGGCAGCGCGCGCTCCGCGGCGGCGACGGGAGGTAGAGCGCGCGATGCTGGTCCTCGTCCGCAGGGGCGTGAGCGAGCCGGCGGTCGGCGATCTCTCGGCGCGGCTCCGCATGGCCGGGCTGTCGGTCTACCGATCGGACCACGAGGGCCAGGTGCGGCTCGCCGCGGTGGGCGAGACCACGGCGCTCGACTGGGACGAGGTGCGGCGTTGGCCCGGGGTCGAGAGCATCCGGAAGATCCCCGTCCCCTTCAAGCTGGTCTCGCGCGCCTTCCAGCCACGCGACACGGTGATCTCGGTCGGACGCTGCGCGGTCGGCAGCGAGCAGCTCGCGATCATGGCCGGCCCCTGCGCGGTCGAGGGCGAGGAGCAGGCCTTCACCATCGCGGCCGCGGTCGCCCGTGCGGGCGCCACGGTGATGAGGGGCGGCGCCTACAAGCCGCGCACCTCGCCCTACTCGTTCCAGGGCCTGGGCGAGCAGGGCCTGCGCATCCTGCGCCGGGCCGCGGACGCCCACGGGCTCGCGGTGGTGAGCGAGGTGATGGACGCCCAGCAGCTGCCGCTCGTCGCGCGCTACGCCGACATCCTCCAGGTGGGCGCGCGCAACATGCAGAACTTCATCCTGCTGCGCGAGGTGGGAAAGTCGAGCAAGCCCGTGCTCCTCAAGCGCGGCCTCGCCGCGACCATCGAGGAATGGCTGATGAGCGCCGAGCACATCATCTCGAACGGCAACACGCAGGTGATCCTGTGCGAGCGCGGGATCCGCACGTTCGAGACGTACACCCGGAACACGCTCGACCTGAACGCCATCCCGGTGGTGAAGGAGCTGAGCCACCTGCCGGTGATCGTCGATCCGTCGCACGGCACCGGCATCCGCGACAAGGTGGCGCCCATGGCCCGCGCGGCGATCGCGGCCGGCGCCGACGGTCTGCTGGTCGAAGTCCACCACGACCCCGACCACGCCCTCTCGGACGGACCGCAGTCGCTCTACCCGGAGCAGTTCGCGGAGCTGGTCCGGCAGATCCGGGACATCGCCGGGGTGCTGGGGCGGACGGTGTAGCATCGCGTGC
>DATKKO010000010.1:0-4084 GCA_035542955.1 Terriglobales bacterium | reverse complement strand
GGCGCGGGCGCCGTCGCGAGCGCGAAGGCGCGTGACGGTAGCGCCAGCGCGACGATCGAAGTGGCACAGGCCGACCCGAGGGAAAGCTGCATGGCCGAGTTCATAGCGCAAAGCGCGGGCGCCGTCGAGGAGGATCGTCGCGCACCCGCACCCCTCCCGAGTGGCGGGGCGCCCCCCGCGCCGCTATCATCCGCGCAGCCGTCCCGCGGGGCCGCCTCCGGCGCAGGACCGGTGATCGCCACGATTCGTCGTCATGGAGGCGCCCATGCCGATTCCCGAGGAACGTCCGGTCCCTCTGCCGCCTCCGCGCGATCCTCACGGGCCTCCCTTCGGCGAGCGCCGCCGCTTTCTCACGATCCTCTCGCAGATCTTCCTCGCCCTCTGGGGGCTCGGCGCCGCCGCCGTGCTGGCCGCCTATCTCAAGGCGCCCGAGAAGCGCGGGCGCGAGACGGAGACGATGGTGAGCGCGGGGCTGCTCGACGCGTACCGCGTCGGCGAGGGGCGCCTCGTGCGCCACGGGATCGCGCCGTTCTTCGTGGTCCGCCTCGACGCGGCGCGCGTGGTCGCGCTCTCGGCCGTCTGCACGCACGTGCGCTGCATCCTCGGCTACGACGCGGGGCGCCGCGCGCTCGTCTGCCCGTGCCACGACGGGCGCTTCGATCTCACGGGCAACGTGATCTCCGGGCCGCCGCCGCGCCCCCTGCCCTCCTATCCGGTGACGATCCGCGCCGGCGAGATCTTCGTGCGCGTATGAACGCCACCGGCCCGCAGGAGAATCCCGCGCGCGCGAACTGGGTGGACTGGCTCGAGCGCCGGCTGAACCTGAGCGAGATCTTCTCGTTCCTCACTCATTTCGGGCTGGTGTACACGCCGGTGGACACGACGAAGCCCGTGCGCGAGGTGCTGCGCGACGTGGGCGAGCGCCGCGTCCCCCGGCTCGCGCAGGGCTCGCGCGTGCTCGGCCTGTTCGCCGTGATCCTCTTCGGCCTGCAGGTCGTGACCGGCGTGCTGCTCGCGTACTACTACCGGCCCACGCCCGCGGCGGCCTTCGAGAGCACGCGCACGATCGTGCGCGACCTGCCCGCCGGCTGGTTCATCCACCAGATGCACGTCTGGGGCTCGTGGCTGCTCGTGATCGTGATCGTGCTGCGGCTGCTGCGCCTGTTCTGGGACGGACTCTATCGCGCGCCGCGCGAGATCCTGTGGTGGTGCGCGGTGGCCACGACCTGGCTCGTGATCCAGCTCGACTTCACCGGCCGGCTGCTGGTCTGGGACTCGCAGACCTACTGGAGCACGGTGCGCGGGCTCGAGCTGGTGTTCGCGATCCCGATCGTCGGCCCCGTGCTCGCGTTCCTGCTCGGCGGCCGGGTGATGAGCGAGGACGTGCTCACGCGCTTCTACGTCCTGCACGTCATGGTGCTGCCGCTCTTCTACGCGGGCTTCCTCTATCTCACCTTCGCCACCCTGCGGCGCATCGGGGTCTCGGGGGAGACCCGGGAGCCCGAGCGCACGATCCGCTATCGCGACCACGTCTACTCGATGACGATGCTCACGATCCTGCTGTTCGCCGTGCTGGTGACGCTGGCGACGCTGGCGCCCTTCCATTTCCACGGCCCGGCCGATCCGTACGCGACGCCGGGCGAGGTGCGGCCGCCCTGGTACATGCTGGCCTCCTACGCCCTCCTCCAGCACTTCCCCCTGCCCGCGCTGAGCGGGCTCGTCCTCTTCGCCGCGGCCATCGCCGTGCTGCTGCTGCCGCTCTGGCTGCGGGACGAAACCCCGGCGGCGAGGGCGCGCACGCGGATCGTGGGCGCCGCGGTGCTCGTGGTCTGGATCGCGCTCAGCGTTCTAGGCGCGCTGCTCGGGCGCAGGTGAGATCATGAACGCCGCTCTCGCCCTGCCGATCGCGTTCCTGCTCGCCGCCGCGCCGGCCGCACCTCCGCGCCCCGACACCGCGGCGAGCGCGCCCGCAACGGCGCACGCCCGCGCCGACACGACAGCGCCCGCGCCCCCCGCGACGTCGCGCTCCGAGTCGACGGCGACCACGCGGGCTCCCGCACCTGCGCCGGCCCGTGCGCCCGCACCCGCCGCGCGCGCGATCGCTCCGCTGGCCGCGCCGCCCGCGGGGCCCGCCTCCGTTCTCTCCCCCGCGGGGCGCTGCGGCACCTGCCATCCCGCCGAGCGCGTGCAGTTCGAGCGCAGCCTGCATCGCGCCGAGCAGCTTCGCTGCGTCTCCTGCCATGGCGGGAACGACCAGACCCTCGAGAAGAGTGCGGCGCACGGCCGCGGCTGGAGAGGTCGCATTCCCCGCCGCGAGATCCCCGCGCTCTGCGCCTCGTGTCACGCGAGCCAGGTGCGCATGCGCGCCTACAACCTGCCGGTGGATCAGTACGCGCTCTACCAGACCTCGGTCCACGGTCAGAGGCTTGCGCAGGGCGACACGCGCGTGGCCGTGTGCTCGGACTGCCACGGCGCGCACGAGATCCTGTCCCCGACCGATCCCGCGAGCAGCGTCTACGTGATCAACATCCCGCGCACCTGCGGGCGCTGCCACGGCGATCCGGACCTGCTCAAGGCCGCGGGCATGCCCGACAACTTCCACGCCTACATGAAGGGCGTCCACGCGCGCGAGCTGGAGCGGGGCGATCTGCGCGCGCCCACCTGCGTCTCGTGTCACGGCGTGCACGGCGCCGCGCCGCCGAGCCTGGGCGACGTGGACAAGGTCTGCGGCCAGTGCCACACGTCCGAGCGGCGCTACTACACCGCCGGCGCCCACCGGCCCTCACCGGCCGGTGGCCCGGCCGCCGCGACCGGG
This sequence comes from Terriglobales bacterium, assembly GCA_035542955.1. Taxonomy (GTDB): domain Bacteria; phylum Eisenbacteria; class RBG-16-71-46; order RBG-16-71-46; family RBG-16-71-46; genus JANXPZ01. The sequence goes on along the minus strand of DATKKO010000010.1, from coordinate 1,269 downwards.
GGGCCGCCCGAGTGCGTGAACTGTCACGATCCGCACGCCACCGAGGCGGCGCAGCCGCAGCGCCTGGCCGCCTCCTGCGCCGGCTGCCACGAGGACCAGCCCGCGCCACTCGCGATCGGCCGGCGCATCGCGGAGGACTACCGCAAGGCCGCGGCGGACGTGGACCAGGCCGCGGCGCTGGTCGCGCGCGCGGACGCGATCCCGATCCCGACCGAGGACTACCACGCGCGCATCGAGGAGGCGCGCACGTATCTGCGCGAGGCCCTCCCCGCCGCGCACGCGGTGCAGGAGGACGTGGTCGCCCCGTTCACCACGCGCGCGGGCGGCGTCGGCCGCGAGGTGCAGGACGAGCTCAAGGTGAAGTTCGCGAACCTGCGCACGCGGCGCTACGTGCTCGTCCTCTTCTGGTTCTACGTCCTGCTCACGCTGTACGTGCTCAAGCGCTTCCGGGACCAGGCCGCGAGGACCCGCTGATGCCGTGGCCCATCGGGCCCGGCTCGCCCCACCGCCCGGCGCCGCCGCGCGGCCTGCGCGGCCTCACGCTGGGCGCCGGGCTCGCGCTCGGCATCGTGATCGTCGCCGTGTTGCTCGTGATGCAGGCGACCTCCACGCCCACCTTCTGCGGCACCTGCCACATCATGAAGCCGTACTACCGCTCGTGGAAGCAGTCGCCCCACAACCGGATCGCCTGCGTCGAGTGCCACATCCGTCCCGGCCTCGGGGCCGAGCTGCGCAAGAAGTACGAGGCGCTCTCGATGGTGGTGAAGTACGTGACCGCGACCTACGGCACCAAGCCGTGGGCCGAGGTCGACGACGCGAACTGCCTGCGCTGCCACGAGCGGCGGCTGCTCGAAGGCACGGTGAGCTTCCAGGGCGTGATGTTCGATCATCGCCATCACCTCACCGAGACCCGCAAGGGCATCCGCCTGCGCTGCACCTCGTGCCACTCGCAGCTCATGATCGGCAGCCACATCGCGGTCACGCCCACGACCTGCGCGCTCTGTCATTTCCAGGGGCAGCCCGCGAACGCGGGCACCGGGCGCTGCCTGCTCTGCCACACCATCCCGAGCCGGGTGACGACGACCGCGGGCACGGCCTTCGACCATCGCGACGTCGCGACCTACGGCATGGCCTGCCAGTCCTGCCACGAGGCCGTGGTCCGCGGCACGGGCGAGGTGCCGCGCGTGCGCTGCTTCTCGTGTCACAACCAGCCCGAGCGCCTCGCGCGCTACGGCGAGACCGAGTTCCTCCACGACTGGCACGTCTCGC
>DATKKO010000009.1:0-6110 GCA_035542955.1 Terriglobales bacterium | reverse complement strand
GTCCGCGGCCTCACAAGTGCGCGGACCGCGCGCCGCATGCCGCGTCGGCGACCGGGCCTCCCCTGCAGCGCGAGAGACCGCCTCGCGAGTCCGGGCGAGGATAGGATGCGGCCCCGTTCCCGCTCAAGCCGCGGCTCCGCCCCCCTCCGCGACGATTCGGGCTGTTGAGCGCAAGTGATGTGACCGCGTTTGACAAGTGATCTGACCGCCCGGGTCAGGCGGCGACTTCGGTGGACGAGGGCAGGGCGACGGCGGCCTCCAGGCGCCGTCCGCGGGCGTCGTAGCGCCCCAACAGGCGCTTGCCCCAGGTGATGCTGTGCGTGCCGTCGAGGTGACGGCGGACGGTGACGGTGAGTCCGGCGCAGGTGACGCGGCCCGGTTGCTTGTCGATCTGCAGCCGCACCCCCTCGAGCTGCACGGTGTTGTCCTTGGCCACCAGACGTTCCTCCTCGTGACACAGGACCGCCTCGAGATCCACATCGAGGAGCGGAGCGAAGCCGCTGGTCGCATCGCTGGCCGCACGTCCGAACTCGGCGTTGTAGGCGGGCAGGAACTGCTCCTCGAGATAGCGGTTGGCCTGGGCCACACTGCGGCTGCGGTGCGCGCGCAGCTCGTTCACCAGCCGATCCTGGAGCGTACGGTTCACGCGCTCGCTGCGCCCGCGGGCCTGCGGTGAGAAGGCGAGGATGTGCTCGACGCCGAGGCGCTTCAGCGCACGCTGCACCTGGGTCGGGCGATCGGCGCGCGGCTTGCCGTCCGAGCCGCGGGTGCAGGCCGCCCAGCTGGCGCGGTCGGTGTAGAGGGCCTGAGGCAGGCCGTGCGCGCGGAACACCGCGGCCAGTGCGGTCATCACCGCAGGGCTCGACTCGCCCTCCTCGAGCCGGGCGTAGAGGATCCTGCGGGTGGCATCGTCGACCACCACGATCAGGTGCTGGTAGTCCTCGGGGCAGAGGGCGAGCCAGCGATGCCGGCTGCCGTCGAGATGGAGCAGCTCGCCGAAGCACGCCCGGGGCTCGCGGCGGCGGAAGTGCCGCCCGCGCGGACGGTGCTTGCGTACGAGCCCCGCTGTCTGCAGGACCTGACGCAGGAGGGTGTACGACCAAGTCAGGCCGTGCTCGCGGCGGCAGGTGACCCAGAAGTGCCGCGCGTTGTAGCCGGCGTAACGCTCGCGATAGAGCCGCAGCCAACGACGCAGCTCGGCCTCAGGCAGGGCCCGGGGCGAGGGCGTGCGTCGGCGACGGTCGAGCAATCCATCCACGCCGTGGTGCTGGAACTTGTCGCGCCAGCGCCGCAGCGTCCGAGGACTCATGCCCAGGACGTCCGCGGCCTGAAACCAGGTCAGCTTGCCGGCGATGGCTTGCAGGATCACTTCGCGTACTCTCATGGCTCGCTCCCAGGCGGCGGGTGAGTAGGTCGGCACGGCCTCCTCCTTGGCGGGAAGAAGCCTGTCGTCTACCACCCCCGCAGGGGGGCGGTCACTTCACTGGTCAAAAGCGGTCAGATCATCTGCTCTCTACACGGGCCCGCGCGGGCGTTGCCGTGCGCGCGCCGACGCCCTAGAGTGCGCGGCGACCGCGCCCGCGCGGCGGGCACCCACACGCGCAGCGTGTGGGTCGGGCCGGGAAGGAGCCCGTGCAGCGCACCCTCGTCTTCATCACGCTGTTCGCGGCCGCGGTGGTGCTCGCCACCGCGGCTTCCGCGTGGCTCACTTGGCGGGGCGTCGCGGGCGAGCTGCGGGCCGAGTTCGAGCAGCGCATCGGGCGCATCGCCGCGACCGCCGCCAACGAGATCGGTCCCGGCGAAGTCGCCGAGGCGCGGCTGCGCGAGGAGAGCAGCGCCTACCTCTCGCTCCAGATCCAGCTCGTCACGCTGCGCACCTCGACGGGGCTCGCGAACGCGTCCCTGATCGACACCGCGGGCGTGACCGTGGTGGATGCCCGCGATCCCGACATTGCCGAAGGTCTGCCGAGCGCGCTCGACAGCCTCGCGGGCCGGATGCTCGTGCGCGCGCTCCGCGGCCGCGGCGGAGTCTCGCCCGTCTACGTCGAGAACGGCGACGAGCTGCGGGCGGGATTCGCGCCCATCCGCGACGACGCCGGACGGATCGAAGGCGTGGTCGCGGTCGAGGCCGCGCCCGCCTATGCGCGCGTGGTCTCCCAGTTCGGGCGCACGCTGCTCTTGATCGAGCTGGTCACGGCGCTGGCGATCGTGGTGCTCGCGGCGTTCGTCGTGCGGGGCGCGGCGGCCGGGGCACGGCTCGAGCGCCGGCTCTCGCGGGTGGAGAACCTGGCCGCGATGGGCCGGCTCACGGCGACGCTGGCACACGAGATCAAGAACCCGCTCGCGATCATCCGCGGCTCGGCCCAGCGCCTGGGCCGCCTCGAGCCCGAGGCTCGGCGCATGGCGGATTTCGTGGTCGAGGAGGCGGACCGGCTGTCCCGGACCGTGGCGCGATACCTCGAGTTCGCCCGGGGGAACGCCGCCCCCGATGGAGCCGGAGGCGACGCGGCGGCCGCGCTGGACGCCACGCTGGACCTGATGGAGGGCGAACTCGCGGTGAGGCACGTGGCGCTCGCGCGCGCGGGCGGTTTCGGCGCGGCGCCGGTCGCGCTGGACAACGAGTCGCTGAAACAGTTGTATCTGAACCTGATCCTGAACGCCCTCGACGCCATGCCGCGGGGCGGAACGCTGACCGTGAGCGCGGTCGAGCGGGCGGGGCGGTTCGAGATCGGCATCGCGGACGACGGCCAGGGGATTCCGGCGGAGACACTACGCCGGCTCGGGAGCCCGTTCGTCACCACGAAGGCGACCGGGTCGGGACTGGGGCTGTTCCTCGCGCGGCGTCTCGCCGAGTCGGCCGGAGGGGAGTTGAAGATCCAGAGCGAAGCGGGCCGCGGCACGACCTGCCTGCTGCGTCTGCCCCGGAGGCGGACGTGAGCGCGGGCGGCGCGTCGCGGCCGCGCGGCCGCGCGGCCGCCGGCGCGGGAGGCTGATCGCGTGCGCGTGCTGGTGGTGGACGACGAGGTGCGCAACGCCGAGCTGACGGCGCTCGAGCTGCGCGACGCCGGTCACGAGACGGAGTTCGTGAACGGCGGAGCGGCCGCGCTCAGACGGCTCGAGAGCGCTCCCTTCGACGCGCTGGTCACGGATCTGCGCATGGCGCCCCCCGACGGCCTCGCCCTGCTCGCCGAGGTGAGGAAGCGCTGGCCGGAGGTCGTCGTCGTGTTGATGACCGCGTACGCGAGCCTCGAAGCGGCGCGCCGCGCGCTCAAGGGCGGCGCCTACGACTACGTGGACAAGGAAGGCGAATTCCGCGAGGAGCTGAAGGACGTGCTCGACAAGGCGGCGCGCGAGCGCGCGCTGCGCCGCGACAACGAGCGGCTGGCCGGCACAGTCGCCTCGCTCCAGCGGCTCGCCGGCCGCGTGGTCGGCGACTCGCCCGCGATCCGGCGAGCGCTCGACCTCGCCCGCAAGGTGGCGGCGACGGACTCCACGGTGCTCCTGCGGGGCGAGAGCGGCACGGGGAAGGACTTGTTCGCGCGCGTCATCCATTCCTTCAGCCGCCGCGCGGACGGCCCGTTCGTGAAAGTGAACTGCGGCGCGCTGGTCGAGAGCCTGCTCGAGAGCGAGCTGTTCGGCCACGAGAAGGGCGCGTTCACCGGGGCCGTGCGGCAGAAGCCCGGCCGCTTCGAGGACGCGCAGCAAGGCACGATCTTCCTCGACGAGATCGGCGAGCTGTCGCCGCCGCTCCAGGTGAAGCTGCTGCAGGTGATCGAGGAATCGACCTTCGTGCGCGTGGGCGGGAACCAGCTCATCACCGTCAACGTCCGCGTCATCGCGGCTACGAACCGCGATCTCGAGGAGATGGTCCGGGCCCGCGCGTTCCGCGAGGACCTGTTCTTCCGCCTGAACGTGTTCCCGATCGTGCTGCCGCCGCTGCGGGAGCGGCCGGGAGACGTGCGCGCGCTCGCCGAGTTCTTCCTCTTGAACCACGGGGCCTCGCTCGAGAAGCTGAGCCCCGCCGCGCTCGAGACGCTCGAGCGATCTCCCTGGCCGGGCAACGTGCGCGAGCTGGAGCAGGTGCTGGAGCGCGCCATGATCCTGGCGGGGAGCGATCGGGTGGACCTCGAGCACCTGAGCGTCTCCGGTGCCGCGGCCGGCACGGCCTCGTCGGCCCCGGACTGGGTGCCGCGGATCCCGCCCGAGGGTCTCTCGCTCGAGGTGCTCGAGCGCGAGCTGATCCTCGCGGCGCTCGATCGCGCGCGCGGCAACAAGAGCCAGGCGGCGCGCCTGCTCGGCCTCACGCGCCGCACGCTGTACTCCCGCATGGAGCGCCACGGGCTCCGCACGCCGGGCGCGGCGGAGGAGCCGGGCGAGGACGAGGGCGAAGCGCCCGCGACGAGGGGGGAGGAGAGTCCATGAACGTGCTCCGCGGGTTGTTGTTCGATAACCTGGGGCTCAAGCTCGCCGCGCTGCTGCTGGCGCTGCTCGTCTATCTCAACGTGTACCTCGACCGGCCGGCCGAGATGACGATCTCGTTCCCGATCCAGGTGCAGGAACTGGGCGACTCGCTCTCGCTCTCGGGGCCGGTGCCCTCCACGGTGCAGGCGCAGGTGCGCGGCACGGGCAAGCAGCTCCTGCGCATCCGGGTGACGGAGCCGCCGATCAAGGTCTCGCTCGACGGCATCGGACCCGGCCAATTCGAGCGACAGATCTCGGTCGAGGACCTGCCTCTGGCCGGCTACGACGGCGTGGTGGTCGATCGCGTGATCGGTCCCCGCATGCTCGACTTCGCCGTGGACCAGAGGATCCGGCGCCGATTGCCCACGGCTCCACGCGTCGAGGGTGTCGCCAGCACCGGCCTGGCCTGGTCGGGAACCGCGCTCGCCGATCCCGAGAGCGTGCTCGTCTCGGGTCCGCGCGCGGCGCTCGCGCGATTGGACAGCGTCGTGCTCCAGCCCGTGCGGCTCGGCGCGCGGCGGGACACGCTGCGGGCCCGCGTCGCGGCGCAGGCACTGCCCGACTGGTGCGTGATGGACCCACCCCTCGTGACGGTCACCGTGCCGCTCGTCCACCACCCCTGATCCCGGATCGTCGAGCCTGCGGAGAGACGCGGACGTCGAGAGGACGCGCCGTGCCCTTCGAACCGCACAGGACCCGTGGATCGCCCCGTCGCCCGCGCAAAGGCAGCGCCCCGGGTCCTCCCGTGACCCGAGGCGCCTGAGGATTTTCTGAGGGTGGCGGGCCGCACGTTGATGGCAGGCTCGGATGGTGGGATGCGACCCTGCTCACCCTTGCCCGAGTAGAACGCATTCCGTGTGCCAAGATCGTCCGCCGCGCGGGCGGCCGCGATTCGCTTCCGAATGCGCGGCTTGGGTGCGCAGGCGCAGGCGCGGGCCGATCCAGGGTTCGTCGCATTCCGCGAGCCACGGGCGCGAGCCTGCATGATGCCCCTCGCGGAGAAGCAGGTCCGGGGCAGAAGGGCCGATCGCCGCACTCGTCGACTCGTCGAGCCACCGTCACCACCAAGAGTGTCTCCCTCGTGGAAGAGCGGGTTCCGCGTGGATCCCGGGATGAGCCGCAACGACGTTCGCCGATGGTGACCCTCGTCCCCATCGTTGCCGTGGCGGGTCCGACGGCGCGCGAACTGTGCACAACCATTGGGCGTGGCCCTTGCCTGTCTCACAAACTGGACGTTGCCGTGACTTGACCCCTTGTTAGGATGATGAGGCTCACGCACCGCAGTCCACACACCCTCGAGGGACTTTGCCATGGGCTCCCGCCGCGTGCTCGTTCCGCTCGTCCTGCTCCTCCTCACCTTTTCCGCCGCAGCCAACGCCGCCACGGTGAGCTATTCCGCCTGCGTGCCGTTGCAGACCACGGACTGGTACTCCTCGCTCGACTTCCCGAAGCTCGCGCCGTCGCTGGGCACGCTGACCAGCGTCGCGATCGAGGTGCGCGACAGCCTCGTGCACGAGATCAAGTACGAGAACCAGTCCCCGACCTCCGGCTCGCGGTTCAAGGACTCGACGTACGTGTTCGTCGACGTGCTGCGGCCCGACAACACGTCGTTCGTCAGCGCGGTCTCCCAGATCTACAAGACCGCGACG
>DATKKO010000008.1:0-5029 GCA_035542955.1 Terriglobales bacterium | reverse complement strand
CTCACGCCTGACATCGAAGCGGCCAAGCTCTTCCTCGACATCATCGACCCGAACGCCATGCCGCGCCCGGGCACGAACATCCCGCGCGCGCTCGAGGTCGCCTCCTCGCTCTTCAACCCGCGGGAGTCGGGCTCGCGGGCCGTGATCCTGATCACCGACGGCGACAACCTCGAAGGCGACATGTCGCTGGCCACGGCGCGGGCCGCGCAGGAGGGGATCCGGATCTTCGCCGTGGGCGTGGGCACGCTCGAGGGGTCCACGGTTCCCGTGACCGGGGCGAGCGGCACCTCGTACATGAAGGACCAGGACGACAAGGTCGTGATCTCGCGGCTCGCCGAGCGCACGCTGCTGGTGATGGCGCGGGCCACGGGCGGACGCTACTTCCGCTCGGAGAGCGTGAACCTGGACGCGCTGACGGCGGCGCTCGACCAGATGCAGAAGAAGCAGATCGCGGGCGGCGAGTACGTGGAGTACGAGGAGCGCTACCAGATCTTCCTCGCCGCGGCCTTCCTCCTGATCTTCGCGGGGCTCCTGCTCAGCGACCGGCGTGGCGCGTGGTTCGCGGGCCCGGAGCGTTCCGGGCTGCGTCTGCCGGGGCTCCGGCTCCTCCGCGGCGCGGGGGCGCGGCGCGCGGAGAGCGTGGTCCTGCTCGCGCTCGCGCTCGCGTGCGGAGCGGGGACGGCCCGCGCCGGAGTCGGCCCGCGCATGCGCCAGGGGCTGGCGCTCGAGCGGAAGGGGAAGTACGAGGACGCGCTCAAACGGTATCAGGAGGCGCTCGTCGAGGAGCCGGACAACGTCCGCATCCGCTACGACCAGGGCCGCCTGCTCTATCGGATGAACCGGCACCCGGAGGCCGAGTCCGAGTTCCAGCTCGGGCTGCTCGCGAAATCGAAGCGGCTGCGGGCGCGGAGCCTGTACAACATCGGCGACTGCGAGTTCCGCCAGAAGCGCCTCGACGGAGCCATGGCCTCGTACACCCGGGCGCTGCTCGTCGATCCGCACGACCTCGAGGCCAAGCAGAACCTCGAGTTCTGCTGGAAGGTCCTCGAGCAGGCGAAGCAGCAGAAGGACTCGACCGGCACGAAGCCGCAGAACCGACCGCAGCCGCAGCCGAGCCGTCCGCAGCCGCGACCGGCCCAGCTCCGCGAGGGCGAGATCTCGAAGGACCAGGCCGAGCGCATGCTCCAGGCCCTGCAGAGCAAGGAACGCGAGGACATGAAGAAGCAGCAGAAGCCGGCGAAGCAGAGCGGCGGAGGGAAGGACTGGTGAGGCTGCGTTCGAAAACGCCGGGTACCCGCGCGCAGAGCGCGTGGGTGCGGCGGCGTCGCGCGGTCGGCTCCTCGTTGCGACGTGGCCTGAAGGCCACCGTCTCGCTCGTCGCGCGACCGCGACGGACCCGCACTTCGTGCGGGTACCCCGCCCTCGGGCGTTTTGGAACGCAGCCGTGCTCGGGTAGCGTCGTCTGGATGCGGACCCTCGTCTCGCTCGCGCTCCTGCTCCTCGTCGCCGCCCCGGTCCGCGCCGCCGAGGTGCAGTTCACGGCTTCGGTCGACCAGACGACGGTCGGGCTCGGCGAGACCTTCCAGCTCAACCTCACGGTCCAGGGCGAGGGCATGCTCTCCGCGCCCCGCCCCGGGCTCCCCGCGCTGCCCGACTTCAACGTGCTGGGCAGCTCGTCCTCGCAGTCGACCAGCATCTCGTTCGTCAACGGTCAGGTGAAGAAGCAGTCCTCGATCACCTTCGTCTACGGGCTCTCGGCGAAGAAGCTGGGCCGGCTCGTGATCCCGCCGTGCAAGCTCACGTACGAGGGCAAGGAGTACGCGACGCAGCCGATCGAGATCACCGTGGTCAAGGCGCCGCAGGGCCAGGCGCAGCCGGTGCCGCAACCGCCCGGGATGCGCGCGCCCGCCGGGAACGTGCCGATCGAGGGCAACGTCGTCCTCGCGGCGACACCCAGCCGCCGCACGGTCTACGCGGGCGAGCCGGTGATCGTGGAGATCGCGCTCGGCACCCGGCTCCGCATCGCGGACGGTGGCTGGGCCGAGGTTCCGGCCTTCGACGGCTTCTGGGCCGAGAAGGTGTTCGACGCCACCCGCCTCGATTTCCAGCGGCGCACGATCGAGGGCAAGTCCTATGACGTCGCGCCGCTCAAGACTGTCGCCCTGTTCCCGCTGGCGCCCGGCGAGGTCACGATCAAGCCGCTCGCCTTCAACGTCGCCGTCGTGGTGCCGTCGCGGGATCCCTTCGGCTTCTTCGGCGGTACGCAGACGGTGCGGGTCGAGTCGAAGCCGGTGACGATCCGGGTGCTGCCCCTGCCGGAGAAGGACAAGCCGAAGGAGTTCAACGGGGGCGTCGGCCGCTTCACGCTCGCGGCGGCTCTCGACCGGAGCTCGACCACGAACAGCGAGCCGGTCAACCTCACGCTCCGCGTGAGCGGCAGCGGGAATCTGCGGATGATCGAGAAGCCCGCGTTGCCGGCCGTGCCCGGCCTCCGCATCCTGGATCCGGAGATCAAGGACGACATCCGCGCCGGCGCGGACGGCGTGCACGGAACGAAGACGTTCCGCTACCCGGTGATCCCCCAGGCCGACGGCCGTTACGCGATCCCGGTCATCCGGATGGCCTATTTCGATCCGACCTCGAAGTCCTATCGGCTGCTCCAGGCCGGGCCGTTCGAGTGCACGGCGAGCGGCTCCGTGGCCAGCGCCCCACTCGCCGAGGCGAGCGGGCTCAAGGTGCTCGGCAGCGACATCGAGTACATCAAGGCGGACGCGCGGGGTCTCGAGATCACGCCGCTCGATCCGCCCGCATGGCCGAATCTGCTCTATCTCGTCTCGCTCGCGTTCCTCGGCGGCGCCGTCTGGTACCGCGGTCACGCGCAGCGGCTGCTCTCGGACCGCGGGTACGCACGCAAGGTGCGTTCCTCGGGCCTGGCGAGGACGCGGCTGCGGCAGGCCGAGTCGTTCCTGGGGAGGAAGGACGAACGCGGCTTCCACGCCGCGCTCAGCGCGGCCGTGGTGGGCTACGTCGGCGACCGGTTCAACATCGACACGCAGGCGATGACCAAGGACCGGCTGCGCGCCGAGCTCGAGGGACTGCGCGTCGCGCCGGAGACGGTGAACGAGCTGCTCGCGATCCTCGCGCGCTGCGAGGTCGCCCAGTTCTCGCCGGACCGCGCGGGCGCGGACGACGCGCACCAGCTCCTGCGGAAGACGCGGGACGCGCTGGGCCGGCTGTGAGGAGCCGCGCCCTGGAACGGGAGACGCTGACATGCCCGCGGGCCTGATCGTGCTCCTCGTGCTCGCCCTGGCCCCGGCCGGCGCGTACAACGAGGGCAACCGCCTCTATGCGCAGCGGGACTACGCGGGAGCGGCGCGGGCCTATCAGCGGGCGCTCGCTGCCGGACCGAACGCGGCCGCGTGCTACAACCTGGGGAACGCGCTCTTCAAGTCGGGCAAGATGGGCATGGCCATCGTCCAGTACCGCCGCGCTCTCGCGCTGCGGCCGCGCGACGCCGACGTGGCGCGGAATCTCTCGTTCGCGCGCGCGTATCGCGTGGACAAGGTGACCCCCGACCGCGGGTCGATCGAGCGCGCGCTGGACCGGAGCTTCCGTCTCCTGTCCCGACGCGAAGCGGCGCCGGCCGCGGCGGCGCTCGTGCTGCTCGCGGCGCTCTCGCTCTCCGTCTGGATCGTGCGCCGCGGACGGTGGCTCCTCGGCGCGGCGACGGCGCTCGCCGTCCTTGCTCTGTTCTGCCTCGTGACCCAGTGGGTGTGGACCGGCGAGGTCCAGTCCCGGCCGGCGGTCGTGGTCGTCCCCGAGGTGGACGTGCTCAGCGGACCCGGCGAGGAGTTCAAGCAGATCCTGCTGATCCACGACGGCACCGAGGTGAAGGTCCGCGAGCAGCGGGGCGCCTACCTGCTGGTCCAGCTCTCCGGCGGCAGCGGAGGGTGGATCCGCTCGGACGAGGTGCAGCGGGTCTACTGACACCGCACCGGGCCTGATCCGACCCGGGGCGATCGTCGCCCGCCCTCAGCAGCCTTCCTTCTTCGGCTTCTTCTTCGCCCCGGCGCCCCCGGAGGCCGGCGGCGGTGCGACCACGGCGGGCGCCGGTGTCCGCGCGAGCAGCGGGGTGGGCGCGTGGCCGGTGGAGTCCGCCGCGAGCGGCGCGCCGCCGCGCTGCTCCGCCTCGAACTCCGCGACGCGCGCCTGGATCCACGGCTCGAGGCCGGGCGCGAGGTAGAAGCTCGGCCGGAGCAGATCGTGCTCGCTCGCGATCATGCCGTCCGCGGCCGCGCGCCTGGCCAGCGGCGTTCCGGGATAGATCCGGATCCCGACCGTGATGCGTAGATCCTCGAGCCGCAGGGAGCGCGCGAAGGCGAGGCTCTCCTCCACGGACTCGCGCGTCTCGCCGGGTCCGCCCAGGAGCAGGAAGCCCATCCTGCGAATGCCGGCGTCGGCGAGCAGGTCGGAGGTGCGCCGCACGTCCTCGGGCGTGAAGCGCTTGTTCATCTCGTGCAGGATGCGCAGGCATCCGCTCTCGAAGCCGAGGCTCACCTCGCGGCACCCGGCCGCCGCCATCGCCCGGACCAGCTCTTGGTCCACGCGCTCGGGATAGAGGATGCAACGCCAGACGACCGGAGGGTCGAGCGCCGCCAGCCCCGCGCACAGCTCGAGCGCGTGCGACTCGGGGATGTTGAAGGAGTTGTCCACGAAGTAGAAGCGGCGATGCCCCGCGCGCGCCAGCCGCGCGATCAGCTCGACCGCGCGCCGCGGCGATCTCCGGCGGATGCGCCGGCCCTGGATGCGGAATGTCGAGCAGTAGGAGCAGTCGTTGGGGCACCCGCGCCGGGTCTGAACGGGGATCCAGAGGTCGTCGCTCGCGACCGGCGCGATGGCGCGGTCCCAGAGCGGGAGTCGGTCGAGATCCGGCGAGTCCGCGCGCTCGATCCGGGGCACGCGCCCGGGCCTGTGCAGTCCCGGCACGTCGTCCGTCGTCCGGTGCGCCGCGAGACGATCGAGCAGCGTC
>DATKKO010000007.1:0-2737 GCA_035542955.1 Terriglobales bacterium | reverse complement strand
TCGCGGAGCGCGACCGCTGGGACTTCGCCCTCGACGCGGTGCTCGGCACCGGCGCGCGCGGCGAGCCGGAAGGGCTCGCGGCGGCCGCGGTGGAGGCGCTCCGCGATCTCGACGAGCGCGGCACGCCGGTGATCGCGGTCGACCTGCCGACCGGTCTCGACGCGGACACGGGCGCGATCGCGCGCCGCGCCGTGCGCGCCGACCTCACCGTCACCTTCGGCGCGCCCAAGCGTGGGCACTTCCTCTATCCCGGGCGCGCCTTCGCCGGCGCGCTCGAGATCGTGGACATCGGACTGGTCGCGAGCGACGGCGATCCGCGGGGATTCCCGTTCACGCTCGCCGAGCCCGGCGAGATCGCGAGGCAGCTCCCGCAGCGCGATCCGCGCGCGCACAAGGGGTCGGTCGGGCGCGTGCTGATCGCGGGCGGCTCGCCCGGCTTGACCGGCGCCGTCACGCTCGCCGCGCGGGCCGCGACCCGCACCGGCGCGGGCTACGTGCAGTGCGCGGTGCCCGCGGGCCTGAACGACATCCTCGAGGTGAAGCTCACCGAGGAGATGACGATCCCCGTCGCGCAGAGCGCGAATCGCACGCTCGCGCCGGCTGCGGCCGACTCGATCCTCGCGCACGCGAGGAACGTGGACGCGCTGGTCGTGGGCTCGGGGATCTCGCGCGATCCGGGCGCGGCCGAGCTGGCGCGCCGTCTCGTGACCGAGAGCCCCTGCCCAGTCGTGCTCGACGCCGACGGCCTGAACGCGTTCGCCGGGGCGGCCGACCGGCTGCGGGCGATCGTCGAGGCGGGCCACGCGCCGCCCGTGCTCACGCCGCATCTCGGCGAGATGTCGCGGCTCACGGGGGCGCCCGCCGCGGAGATCGAGGCGCGCAGGCTCGACGCCTGCCGCGAGTGGGCGATGCGCTGGGGCTGCGTGCTCGTGCTGAAGGGCGCGCCCACGGTCACGTCGGGACCGGACGGGCGCTCGAGCGTGAACCCGAGCGGCAATCCGGGCATGGCCACGGCCGGGATGGGCGACGTGCTCACGGGCGTGATCGCCGCGCTCGTCGCGCGTGGCCTCGCGCCCTACGACGCCGCGCGCGCCGCGGTCTACGTGCATGGCCTCGCGGGCGACCGCTGCGCCGCCACGATCGGTCCGGTCGGATTCGGATCGAGCGACGCGCTCGACGCGCTGCCCCGCGTGCTCGCGGAGCTGGCCCGGATTCGCGACGAGGCGCTCGAAGGTTGAGAGCGCTCGGACCGGGCTCGTCCGTCACGTGACGGCCGAGCCCGGCGCGGGCGCATCGAGATCATGGAACACGGAAACGGCCCGCGCTCCGGCGCGGGCCGTCGTCGTCGCGCAGCGCGCTATCCGGTGAGGTGACGCTGGATCTTCGAGAGGATCATCGGCTTCGGGTAGGCGCCGATGAGCCGCTCGACGGGCTGTCCACCCTTGAAGAGCAGCAGGGTCGGGATGCTCTGCACCCCGTAACGGGCGGAGATCTCCATTTCCTCGTCCACGTCCAGCTTCACGACCTTGAGCTTCCCGAGGTTCTCGGCGGCGATCTCCTCCAGCGCCGGAGCCACCGCGCGGCACGGTCCACACCAGGCGGCCCAGAAGTCGACCAGCACCGGCTCCTTCGACTGCAGCACTTCCGCGTCGAAGTTCTGGCCGGTGACGGCTACTGCGTTGCCCATGGAAGAGACCTCCTCGGCGATTGTCATGGATTCGCACATTGGGATGCCTGAGGGGCAGGCCGGGTGCCCGCGGCCTGAAAGGCAGCGGGCACAGCATAGGCATGGGCTCGGAACCCGTCAAACGCGCCGTGCCCGCATCGCGCGCGAGGCTGCGCCTCGGGAACGCGCGCGACTCGCGCGCGCGGGGTAGACTCGCGGGCCCTCACGAGGAGAGCCTGTGATCCCGTTGCGCGACGACAATCCTGCGGCGCTCGTGCCCGTGGTGACGCGCACGCTGATCGCGGTCAACCTGCTCGTCTTCCTCTATGAGGCGCTGCTCGGCCCCGAGCTGCGGCGCTTCGTCTTCGAGTGGGGTTTCGTCCCCGAGCGATTGACCCTCGCGCTCCGGTACGGCAACGAGCCGCTGCTCTCGGCCGCGCTGCCGATCCTGACCTCGATGTTCCTGCACGGCGGCTGGGCGCACGTGATCGGGAACATGTGGTACCTGTGGATCTTCGGCGACAACGTCGAGGACCTCCTCGGCCACGCCGGCTTCCTCGTCTTCTATCTCGTCTGCGGCGCGATCGCGGCGCTCATCCAGTACGCCACCATCCCCGCCTCCACGCTGCCCACCGTGGGCGCGAGCGGCGCGATCGCCGCCGTGCTCGGCGCCTACATCGGCGCCTATCCGCGCGTGCGCGTGTTCACGCTGCTGCCGCTCTTCCCCTTCATCCAGGTCGTGCCGCTGCCGGCGTACCTCGTGCTCGGCCTGTGGTTCCTGCTCCAGTTCGTGCTCGGTCTCGGCGCGCTGCACGCGGCGGCGACCGGCGGCATCGCCTTCTGGGCGCACGTCGGCGGCTTCGCCGCCGGGCTGCTGGCGATCCGGGTCTTCCTCGCCGGGCGGCGGCCGCGCTCGCGAGCGTGGGTGGAGTAGGGCGGCGCGGCGGCGCCAGCGCCGCTCAACGCCGCACGAGCACGATCGCGGCCTGGCCCGCGGCCAGGTCGGCGCCGAGCAGCTCGCGCACTTCGCGGTAGCGCCCGGGCGGGAGCGTCAGCGCCTGCGTGGTCCAG
>DATKKO010000006.1:0-2655 GCA_035542955.1 Terriglobales bacterium | reverse complement strand
CCTCGGACACGCCACGCGGATCGAAGCCGGCGCGGATCGCCCGCGCCGCGGCAGCCCTGGTGGCCGGCCTGCTGGTTCATGGCGCGCTCGCGCCCATGCTCGCGCAGATCGCGGCCGTGCTGCAGATCCCCGTCATCGCCGGCCTCACCGTGGGCCTGCTGGCCGCCGGCACCGTGGACGCGGCCGCCGCGGGAGCGCTCGCCATCGCGATCGGGCTCGCGCGGGCGCGGCCGGAGCAGCTCGCGTCGGCTCCCGCGGACGCGAGGGCGCCGCTCGCGGTCGCGCTCGTCCTCGGGACGGCCCTGGTGGCAGGTGCGGTCCATCGCGTGGCCCGGCGAGCGCACCCGAGGATCACCGCGGCGCTCGTGGCGGGAGCGATCCTGATCGTGACCCTCGACCTGTGGTCCACGACGTTCGATCTCGACGCGACCCCGCTCCACGGCGAGATCGCCGGCTTCACCGCGCTCGCGATCGTCCCGCCCGCGGGCCAGCCGCTCGCCGACAACGAGTTCTACCAGCGCGTCCTCGGGCTCATGCAGCGGGGCGACGGGTACTACCACGCCTTCCGCCGCGCCTACCGGGAGAATCCGCGCTGGGGCACGGACCCGTACTCGATCGCCGGGTATCGCCTGCCCACGCTCTTCTGGTTCTGGCGCCTGCTTCCCGGCAAGCCCCGCAGCCTCGTCGTCGCCCTGCTCGCGCTGTGCACGCTGGCCATGGCCGCGACCGCGCGCCTGGCGTTCGCGCGCGCTCCGCGGGCGCTCGCCGTGCCCGCGGCGGCGCTGCTCGCGGCGTACTTCCTCCTGCCGTGCACGACGAACGGGCTGTTGATGATGGAGCCATGGGCGGCCTGCGTCGGCCTCATCAGCGTGGCGTGCGCGGCGGAATCTCACGGGCCCCGCGGCCGCACGGCGTGGGCCGCGGCGGCCGCCGCGACCGCGCTGCTCGCGACTCTCGTGCGCGAGACCATGGGCTTCCTCCTGCTCGCAGGCCTCGCCGCTTCTCTGCGCTCGCCCCGGCTCGAGCGGAGGGCCCGCCTCGCCCTGTGGGGAGCGGCCCTCGGAGGGTTCGGGCTCGCCTATGCCGCGCACGCCTTCGCGGTCGCGGGGGCGATCTCGCGCACGGGCACGCTGACCTCGTACCTGCACGGCGGCCTCGAGAACCTGTGGCTCGCGCTCTCCTACGCAACGGACTTCATGGGCGGACCCGGGACGGCCCTGCTCTGCGGCGCGCTCGCGGTGGCGGGCGGGGCCGCGGCCCGCGAGCCCGGCCTCCGGGCCCACCTGCTCGTCGCGCTGCTGGCGCCGACGGCGCTGCTCCTCGTCGCGGGCAACCGCGCGCTGCTCGCGTCCGGCGCGAGGATCAACTACTGGGGCCCGATCCTGGTTCCCCTGCTGGTCGCGCTCGCGCCCCTGTCCGCGGGCGCCCTCCGACCGCGCCCGGCGCGGGAGTGAAGCCGCAACGGGATCAGTCGGTGCGCTGCGCCCGGGTGCCGGAAACCTGGGCTCAGGAGGCTTCGGTCGCTCCCGCCTGCCGCCGGAGCCGCCGGCCGAGGATCTCGACGATCACGTAGAGCGCGAGCAGCACGAGCGCCGCCGCGAGGAACCAGTGCAGCTTCTGCTGCACGAGCGCCACCAGCTCGCGCGGGTTCATCGCACGCAGCTCGGCCTCCTTCTTGTCGCCGAGCACCCGTGCGCCGAACCAGGCGAGCACGGTGGACCACAGCAGCGATCCGAGCAGCGTCATGGTCGTGAACACGCGGAAGTTCATGCGCGCCGCCCCGGCGGGCAGCGAGACGAGGTGCCGCACGACCGGCAGCAGCCGCGCGAAGAAGATGCCGGCCGCGCCGTAGCGGTTGATCCAACGCTCGGCGAGCAGCCACTTCTTCTCGGGCACGAGCACGTACCGCCCGAAGCGCAGGATCAACGGCCGGCCGGCCGCGCGCGCGACCCAGTAGGAGAGCGCGGATCCGCCCCACGAGCCCAGCGCGGCGGCGGCGACCACGCCCCAGAAGTGCAGGTGGCCCTGCGTGGCGAGGTACGCGGCGGGCGGGATCACGACCTCGCTCGGCAGCGGGAAGACCGTGGACTCGATCGCCATCAGCGTGAACACGCCGCCGTAGCCCCAGCGGAGCGTCAGGTCGAACCACAGCGCGAGCAGCGAGTGCATCAGGAGCGCGCGAACGGGAGCGCGCCCGGCGCGGTCACGCGCTCGTCCCAGGCGAAGTCGTCGCCCTCGGCGCGCGGGCGCGCGGCGACCACCTCGGGATCGTGCTCGAGCACGACCCACGCCTGTTCGGCCGTGGCGCGCTCGAGCAGCTCACGCTTCTCGCGCATGGACTCGAGCGCCGAGACGTCGTAGCCCATGACGAAGGGGATGCGAACGTGGGCCGCAGTCGGGATCAGGTCCGCGACGTAGTAGAGCGCGCCCTCGGGACCGGAGAGGCGGATCCCCTGCTGACCGCGCGTGTGGCCCTCGAAGGTCAGCACCTCGATGCCCGGCCAGGGCGTGCCGGGACCATCCCAGGTTTCGAGCACGCCGGCCTCGGCCAGCGGCTCGAAGTTCTCGGGCAGGTAGGAGGCGCGCTCGCGCGGGTTCGGATCGCGCGCGTTGGCGAGGTTGCGCGCCTGCACGTGGTAGCGCGCGTCGGGGAGC
>DATKKO010000005.1:0-5699 GCA_035542955.1 Terriglobales bacterium | reverse complement strand
TGAGCGCCATGCGCAGGCCCTCCTGGCCCGTCTTGGCCAGCAGCACCTCGTAGCCTTCGTACTTGAAGTTGTGGGACAGGCCTTCCAACAGGCCCTCCTCGTCCTCCACGATCAAGACCCTTTTCATGTCGTCTCCCTTTCCGGTCACGTTCCGGTCCTCCGATCCGCGCTCCGGATCTCCGCTGCGGCCCCGCCAATCTCCCGTTCTTCGCTGCTTGCTCCCGTGCGGGGGAACACGAGCGTGAACGTGCTGCCCTCACCCAGCGTGCTCGTCACCTCCACGCGCCCTCCATGCGCCCGCATGATCTGCTGCACCAGCGCCAAGCCCAGGCCCGCGCCCTTCACGTCGTGTACGAGCCCGGTCTCCACCCGGACGAACTTCTCGAAGATGCGCTTCTGGTCCGCGGGGGCGATGCCGATGCCGTGATCCGTCACCGCCACCGTCGCCGCGTCCTCGCGCGCCTCGGCCGACACCCGGACCTCGCGCCGCGTGCGCGAGTACTTCAGTGCGTTGTCGAGCAGGTTCAGCATGCAGTGCTGGAGCATCCGGGGATCGCCCCGCACTGTCGGCAGGCTGTCGGGCAGATCGAGCTCGATCCGGAAGCCCAGATGCTCCAGGCGGGGACGGAACGTGTCGATCGTCTCCCGCACGAGGTACAGCAGATCCACGTCCTCGAAGCGGAACGCGACCTGTCCGGCCTCGAGGCGCGCGAAATCGAGGATGTTGTCCACGAGCTGCTGGAGTCGGACCGTCTCGCGGATGATGCCGCGCAGGAACGCGTCCCCCTCCTCGGCGTTGCGGACCCGGTGCATCTCCAGCGTCTCGGCCGAGAGCCGGATGAGCGCGATCGGGGTCTTCAGCTCGTGGGTCACGTTCGAGATGAAGCTCGACTTCAGATGCGCCAGCTCGAGCTGGCGCGAGAGGTAGTTCAGCCCAAACAGCGTGGCGACGAGGATCACCAGCGCCATGAGCGCGATGAAGGTGGTCATGAAGCCGCGGAAGTGCGTGGCCCAGGCCGCCGGGGCGCCCAGCGCCGGCGCCACGCGGATGCCGAAACCCTCGAACGGCCCGGTGAGGCCCTCGATCCTCGCGGTGCGCGTGTCCCCGGGCTGCCGGATGCGGCCCAGCTCCTCGCCGGACGGGCCGATCAGCGCCACGCTCAGCCGACGGGTCGAGACGATGCCGCCGTAGAGGCGCGGGTTCTCGGGCAGCCGGTCCTGGACCACCTCCTCGAAGTGATCGAGCAGGAAGCGGCGCGGATCGAACCACCATCCGCCCACCCCGAGCACCTGCCCGTCGGAGCGGTGCAGCAGCAGGCCGGCGAACATCCCGCCCCGGTGCGCGCCCTCGCCGGGCGCGTAGAGCAGCGCCGTGGACTCCACGATGATGGCCGTCATGCCCGTGATCTCGTCCTCGGGCACGAAGTGCGGCGCGAGGAACCGGCGCGTTCCCGCCCGCAGCGCCGCCATCACGGCCGGCGTATCGGCGTCCGCGTGCGCCGCGCTCTCCGCGGGGGGGATCGAGGTGCGCAGCTCGGCCAGCAACTCCCGCTCGAAGGTCTCCCCGACCTGGAGCGCGATGTAGCTGTTGTAACGCGCGCTCTCCTCCTCGAGCGCGTGCGAGATCCGCAGCGTGAGGAAGATGGCCACGCCGACGAGGAACAGCGCCGGCAGTCCGACGCCCAGCCCGATCAGGGTGAGCGGGCGCCGGCCGATCCGAGGAGTGGACGGTGCGACGGCCATGAGTCGTCAGCCTATCCCCTGGGTAGGTGCCGGGCAATGTAATGGGCCGACCTCGCGGGGCCGGCCCGTGCGACCCGTGGAGAGGTTCAGCCCTTCACGCGGGGCGATCCCGGGATGCCCGCGTCCATGAGGATCCTCGTGATCACGGCCGGGTCGGACGAGGTCGTGATCATGATGCAGCCGCCTTCGATGTTGAGGACTTCGTGCGTCAGCTTCCCGTGCACGTACGCGGCATGGAGAGCCCGGCACTCCGGGCAGAGACGGGCGGCCGGGCCCAGCGCCCGGAGCCGTTCCTGATGGTGTGCCACCGCCGACTGGACGGCCCGGATCCCGGCCTGGGTGTCGGCCGTGTAGACGTACATGACGCCGTTCTTCAGCGGGACGACCTGCGTGCTCGCACCCGCGTCCCCCAACCCGTCGAGACAGATCGACCAGCTCTCGCAGGACGCGCAGCCCTGGGCGCCGTCGCCGCCCGGTGACGTGGGCGCGCGTCTCGCGACACGAGCGCCCGAGGAGCCCGCCACCCAGCCGGCCGCGCTGGCCGAACGCGATGCGAGCACGATCGCGTCCCGGCGCGCGCCCCCGGACGATGCCCTCGACCGGACCACCCGGCACGTCCCGATACGGCCGAGCTGCCGGGAGGGATCGGAGCCCGATGAATGGACGGAGATGGGCAGCATGAGGAGGGAGCAGGCGACCGAGGTGATGACCCATACTGTCTTCAAGCCGCTCCTCCCGGGACAGGAGGTCCCGGTCGCGCGATCACGCCGGCAACCTCGGAGAGACTCTGGTCGGCACGTCCTTACAGTGTCACCGGCGGCCGGCAGCCATGTCACTGAAGTGCAAAAACGGTGAAGTCGTGAAACTTGTGATGCGACCTCCCGAATGTCGTCGCCACATCGTTTGGTCTTCACCATGCGGGGACGACGTCACGGCTCGCGCGGACAGCGCCCGCTTCATCGTTCGTTGACGAACGCGCGCCGCGTCCCTACCGTCCCGGGCGTTCTCACCCTTGCCCATGCCCCGTACCGCGCCCGCATCGCCCGCACTGCCGCGCACGCTGATCGTGCTGCTCCTCGCCGCGCTGTTGCTCGTGATGGGCGGGGGGGGCTGGTCCCTGCTCCACGGCGGCGCGGGAGCCGTGCTGCTCGCCCGCTGGGGGCTCGGCGACGCGCGCCGTGCCCAGCCGGTGTTCGCCCGCGAGATCCGCGCGGGCCTCGAGGCCGCCGGGGTCCCGGCCGACAGCATCCACGAGATCGCCACGGCCGGCGGACCGGCGATGGCGCGTTGGAGCGCGCGGCTCGCCCCCGACGCGTCGCTGCTCCAGGCGAACTACGCCGTGAGCCGCCGCATCGAGCAGATCGGCGGCGTGGTGCTGGAGGGCCGCGAGAGCGCCGGGCCGCACGGCGCCACCCGGCTCATCCTGCTCGTCGGCGTCCCGGGCCGTCCGCTCGACGAGCTCGTGCTCGTGCGCGAGCCGCGCCGGACGGTGAGTCCGGTGCCCGCCGCGCCGCGGCTCGCGCTCGTGCTCTTCGGCTTCGGCGAGGACGTCGCCGCGGCGCGCCGTTTCTTCGCGCTGCCCGTCACGTTCGCGGCCGCGATCGTGCCGGGCTCGCCCGGAACCACGTCGCTGGTCCGCGCCGCGAAGGAGCGCGGCCGCGAGATCGTGCTCCACGTTCCGATCGAGCCGGTCAACTACCCGACGCTGAATCCGGGCCGGGGCACCCTGCTCGTCACGATGAAGCCCGACGAGGTCACGGGCACGGTGAGGCGCTGGCTCGACCAGTCGGAACCGGTGGTCGGCGCCGCGAACGCGATGGGCTCGCTGGGCACGCAGGACGGGGAGCTCATGGGCGCGATCTTTCGCGAGCTGAAGCGCAGGCGCGTGCCGTTCATCCACGTGCAGCCCACGGCGGGCGCGGTCTGCCGCGCGCTCACGGGACAGATGGGCGTGATCTACGACGAGCCGGACGCGGTGCTCGACCTCGAAGCGCGCGCGAAGAGCACGAAGGAGCTGGACCGGCGCTGGGCCGCGATCCTGGCGCAGGCGCGCGCCCGCGGGCGGGAGATGGTGTGGGTGCGCGCGACGCCGCGCACGCTCGAGTGGCTGCGCCGCGCGTGCACGGCGAAGCGGCTGGGCGGCGTCGAGCTGGTTCCGCTCTCGCGCGTGATCCGCAAGCCCGCGATGCTGTAGTTCGTTGCTTTTCTCTCGTGCGTCGAGCCGCTATCTTCGGCTTCATGCGCCTGGGACAAGACGTCCTCTCCGACCCCGCACGCGCGCTGGCCGCCGAATGGCTGCTCCCGAACGGCGTCGGCGGCTCGAGCTCGGGTACGGTGGCCGGCACGGTCACCCGCGACACGCAGGGACTGTTGGTCGCCGGCGCGTCCGGCCGCCCGCTCGTGCTCCTGCTCCGTCTCGACGAGCGCGCGAGCGGCGAGCTCGGCGCCTTCGACCTCGCATGCGCGCCCGCCGCCGGGCCCGCTTCCACCGGCGGGGCACCGCGGCGCGAAGCGCCGTGGTCCGGTCGCGCGCAGGGGCGCGCGCGGCTCGAGGAGTTCCGTCTCGATCCGTGGCCCGTGTGGCTCTGGAACGCGGCCGGCACCTTGATCGAGAAGACGCTCTTCACGATCTCCGGGCACGACGCGATCGCGATCGCGTACCGTCATCTCGCGGGGCCTCCCGTCCATCTCGCCGCGAGCCCCCTGTGCGTGGCGCGCGGGCCGGGCGCGCCGCCGGGTCTGCCCGTCTCCGGCGCCATCCAGGGCATGCCGGGCCGCGTGCGGATCGAGCTCGCCGCGGGCGCGCCCTCGCTCTCGCTGTGGCACAACGGCACGTTCCTGCCCGCGCGGGTCTGGGTGCGCGGGCTCGCCTGCGAACCGGACCCGCGCGCGCGCGGCGGCGCGGCGCCCCGGCACGAGGACGCGCTCGTGCCCGGCCACGCCGAAGGTCTGCTCGCGCCGGGGCGTTTCTTTCACCTCGTGTTCGCCGCCGAGGACGGGTTGTTCCGCGCGCTCGCCGCCGAGGAGCGCCTCGGCGTGCCGCCGCCGCGCACGCTCGCGGACTGCGTGGCGGCGCTCGAGGAGAGCGAGCGCGACCGTCTCGCGCGCTGGAGGCGCGGGGCGCTCGACGGCGCGGACTTCACCACGCGACAGGCCGCGGCCGCGCACGGCGGATCCGCGGCCGAGATCGCGCGGCGCCGCGAGCCGCTGGTCCGAGGGGACGATGCGACCGTGCTCCGCCTCGCCTGCGCGCTCCGCGGCGGGCTCGTGCGCCGCGGCTCGCGCCGCACGTTCGTCTCGTCGCTGCCGGGCGGCGCGGAGCGCGGCGTCGAGGTCCTGCAGTCGGTGCAGACGCTCATTACCCTGCGCGGCTTCGATCTCGCGCGCGACATCCTCCGCGGCTACCTCGAGTACCTCGACGAGGGCCTGGCGCCGGTCGGGTTCGACGCGGCAGACGGCCGCCCGCTCTACGGCGGCCCGGCGACGTCCCTGTGGCTCGTCGCCGCTGGCGATCTCTACGCGCGCCGCAGCGGCGATCGCGCGTTCCTCGGCGACGTGCTCCATCCCGCACTCGAGGGCGTGATGCAGGCGCTCCGCCAGGGCACGCGCCACGGGGTGCGCACCGCGCCGGACGGGCTGCTCGTCTCCGGCGCCGCCGACCTCCCGAAGGACGAAGGCGCGGCGCGCGGTGGCGGCGAGTGGAAGGTCGCCGACCTGAACGCGCTCTGGTATCACGCGCTCGTGGCCATGGCCCAGCTCTCGCGCCAGCTGGCCCGGCGGGAGCACGCCGCGTTCTATCTCGCGTGGGCGCACGAGCACCAGAAGCGGTTCCTGGAGACGTTCTGGGACGCGGAGCGGGCCTGCCTCCACGACGCGATCGGCGAGTCGGGCCCGCTTCACACGCTCTCGCCCTCGCAGCTCCTCGCCGTGAGCCTCCCGCCCGCGCTGCTCGCGCC
>DATKKO010000004.1:0-2386 GCA_035542955.1 Terriglobales bacterium | reverse complement strand
CGCGGCCCGCCGGGTGAGATCCAAGTGTCCGTTGGTGAAAGGATCGAAGGTTCCCGGGAACAACGCCGTGCGGCTCGTCTCCATCACTCGCTCTCCTCGGTCTCGGACGCGGTCCGTTCGTAGGTGCTCACCGTGGTTTCCCCGTATCGCCGGACCCGGGTGCGCGAGAGGCATCCGCTCGTCCCCGGGATCTCGTCCTTCGCGTGGTGCTCGAGCACGACCCGGACGCCGGGCCGGAGCAGCCCCTTCCGTCCCAGGCAGCGCAGGATCTCGCGTGCCGGCCCCCCGCCGTACGGCGGGTCCGCCAGCACCAAGTCCGCCCGGGCGAGCGCGTCCGCGAGGCGCTCGAGGCCGCCGGGCAGCGCGAGCGGCCAGACGCGGGCGCGCTCCGCGATCCCCAGCTCCGCCAGGTTCTCCTCGAGCGCCCGGCGCGCGCGCGGCTCGCGCTCGACGAAGTCGACACGCGTCGCGCCCCGCGACAGAGCCTCGATCCCGAGCGCGCCCGAGCCCGCGAACAGGTCCACCACGCGAAGATCGACGAGCGGCTCGAGCGTCATGAAGAGGGCCTCGCGAACGCGGTCCGACGTGGGCCGCGTCTCCAGGCCACGCGGGGCCCTGAGACGACGCCCCCCGAATGCACCGGCGATCACGCGCACGAAGGGCCGAAAGTCTCGACGAGCCTCCGGTGGGGTGTCAAGCGCCGCGCCGCATCGCGGCCTTCCGCCGGCGCGCGACCGACACGATCGTCGATCCCGGCGCCGCGCCCGCGCCGCCCGTCACTGCACATGCACGACCTCGTACCCGCGGGGCGCCTGCAGCACGAAGGCGTCCCGGCCGCGCGGGTGCGTGAAACGCCAACTGGAGATTCGGTACTCGAGGCTGTCCTCCGGGCTCAGCGCCGCTACCACGCGCCGGGGAAGCCCGTTCGCTCCGAGATCCACGCGCTGGGACAGCTCCTCGCCGAACGCCCGCGACTTGAGCCGGTACCCCGAGCCCGCGACCTTCGTCTCGCGGAACTCCGCGCCCGACGTGTCGAGCAGGGCGCCCCACCACGTGAGCAATCCGGCCACCGCGCGAACGCCGCCGTGGATGAGCTGCCGTGTCGCGGGCTGGAGCCAGTCCCCGCCGTCGGGCCGCAGCGTCATGGCCTCACCGTCGCTCAGGTCGAGCCGGGCGCAGCCGGGCAGCTCGAGCGCCAGGCGCCCGGAGAGCGTGGACGTGCGCCCGCTCAGCGGATCGCGCCTCGCCAGACGCACCACGGCCTCGGCTCGCCCCGAGGACTCGAGCCGGGTCACGAGCGCCCGGGTCGAGACGAGCCCTCGGCTCTCGGCGGCGCGCGCGCAGGGCGACGCGGCCAGCGCGACCGCGAGGATCCATGCGGGCGCCCGGGTCATCGCGCCGTCTCGATGCGCCGCAGCCAGCGCAGCAGGCGCTCTCGGCCGACCAGGTCCGCGTCCGCCGGAATGCGCGTCGCGAGGCGCGGGGAAGCCCGCCGCGCGCCGAACCTCACGGCCGACATCCGGGAGCGGATCTCGAACTCGCCCTGGATCGAGCCCATGCGGATGGATGTCGGCCACATCACGTCGTTCACGGACTCCCAGCGCTCGTAGGTGACCCGGAGCCCCGCCCCGGGACTCCGCCGGATCTCGACCTGCTCCGGCCGCCCGCGATCGTCGAAGCCGACGACCACGGAATCCCCACCCTCGGTCCACCTCAGCACGCGCGACCCCGCGGCCCCGGCCCACGACCCGGAGGGAGGGCGCCACGCGGCCGAGAGGAGCCGCACGGCGAGGCTCCCCGGTCCGCATACGCCCAGCGAGTCGCGCTCCGCGTCGAGCAGCACGCCGGCACGCTGGGCGGGAGCATACGCGCGCAGCGAGTCGCCGGCCAGGCTCAGGTCGAGCGCCGTGCCGAAGAAGGAGTCGACACGCAGGCGAACGAGGTCGGGCCACGCGAGCGCGAGGCTCGCCTGCATGCCGGGCAGCCGGCGCGCGGGGCAGGTGTCGCAGAGCCCCGCCGCGCGGGGCCACAGGACGGCCGTCTCGGTCACCATCGCCGCGCGCGATTCGCGCGCCGCCAACTGGGCGAGATAGCGGGCCTCGAGAGCAGAACCCGTGACCGGGACCATCCCCGTCGGGCGCGGAGCGCAGGAGGCGAGGAGCAGCAGCCCGATCCCGGCCACGAGGAGGCGCGCCCGGGGCCGGGGCCGCGCGCTCAATCCATCCCCCGCACCCGCCGCAGCACTTCGTCCGCGATCTGATCGGGCGTGCGCCCCTCGGTCACGACGCGAAGCCTCGCGACCTCCTCATAGAGCGGGCGCCTCGCCGCGAGCAGGTTCTCGAGCCTGCGCTCGGGGTCGGCTCCGGCCAGCAGCGGGCGCGCGCTC
>DATKKO010000003.1:0-3642 GCA_035542955.1 Terriglobales bacterium | reverse complement strand
GCAGGAACTCCATCTCGACCCGGCGCGCCCCGGCCCGCTCGAGCCAGTCCGCCGCCTGCTCGAGGGCCTCGACCACTTCGCGCGCGACGCCCTCCCTCCACAGGTTCGCGGGCCAGCCGAACGCGAGTCCCTCCACGCCGCGGTCCCAGCCGCCGACGTCCGCGGGATGACCGGGGCGGCTCGTGGCGTCGAACGGGTCCGGGCCCGCGAGCGCCTCGAAGGCGAGCGCCAGGTCCTCCACGTGGCGCGCGAAGATGCCGACTTGGTCGAGCGACGACGCGAAGGCGACGAGCCCGTAGCGCGACAGCCGACCGTAGGTCGGCTTGAGCCCGAGCACGCCGCAGAAGGCCGCCGGCTGCCGCACCGATCCGCCCGTGTCGGTGCCGAGCGCGAGAGGCGCGAGACCGTACGCGACGGCGGCGGCCGGTCCGCCGCTCGAGCCGCCGGGCACGCGATCGAGATCGTAGGGGTTGCGGGTCGGCCCGTAGCAGGAGAACTCGGTGGACGAGCCCATCCCGAACTCGTCCATGTTGCCCTTGCCGGCGATCACCGCGCCCGCCTCACGCAGCCGCGCCACCACGGTCGCGTCGTAGGGCGGCTGATAGCCGTCGAGCATGCGCGAGCAGCAGGTGGTCGGATGGTCGCGCGTGCAGAGGTTGTCCTTCACCACTACCGGCACGCCCGCGAGCGGCCGATCCGAGCGGCGCGGGTCGCGGTCGACCGCGCGCGCCGCCGCGGCCCGCGCCTCCGCGTCCGAGTGGGCGATGGCGTGCACGTCGCGCTCCCATTCCGCCGCGGGGCCGTCCCAGCCCGCCGACGCGCTCTCGAGCGCCGCGCACTCGCCGGCCCGCACCGCCGCAGCGAGCGAGCGAGCCGACCGGCGCCAGGGCGCGGGCGCGGTCACGGCTCGACGTTCTCCACCACCGGCGGCACGGTGAAGAACCGTCCGTCGCTCTCGGGTGCCATGGCCAGCGCTTCGCGCGCCGACAGCCGACGCCCATCGGGGCGATCCTCGCGCAGCGGCGCGTCGGGCGAGGCGAAGCTGAGCGGCTCCCAGCCGGCGAGGTCGAGGCGGCGCAGGGCCTCCACGTACTCGAGCACGGCGGACAGCTCGACGGCGCGGTGCTCGAGATCCTCGTCGCGCACCTCGAGCCGCGCGAGCTCCGCGACCCGCCGGACCTCCTCAGGCCGGATCCTCATCACCGCCTCCCATCAGGAAACGTCCCAGCACCTTCCTCGTGCCCTCGGCGAAACGCACCGTGCACTTGAGATTCCCCGCCTCGCCCTCGGCATCCACCACGATACCCTTGCCGAAGCGCTCATGATAGACCTCGCGCCCGATGATCCGGCGCGCCTCGGCCGACGCGTGGAGGCGTGTCTCCTCCCGCTCGGTCTCCCTCCCAGCCCGCCGCCGCGCGGCGGTCTCCGCCCGTGCGCCCGCGCCGCTCGCGCTCCGCGCCGACGAGACGAATGCCGGGGTCACGCCGCTCTCGAGCACCGCCGCCGGGATCTCGCCGACGAAGCGCGACACGCGCGCGCCGGCGGAGGAGCCCAGCGCCCCGTAGCGCCGCCGTGCGCCCGCCGCGGTCAGCAGCACGCGCTCGCGGGCGCGCGTCAGCGCGACGTAGAACAGCCGCCGCTCCTCCTCCAGCTCGTTCGGGTCCTCGAGCGACGAGGCGTGCGGGAAGAGGCCCTCCTCGAGCCCGGTCACCACCACCGCGTCGAACTCGAGCCCCTTCGCGTTGTGCGCGGTGAGCAGCAGCACGCGATCGGCGTTCTCCGCGAGCCGGTCCACGTCGCTCACCAGCGCGCTCTCAGCGAGGAAGCGCGCCAGCGCGCTCGGGCGCGGCGCGCCCTCCTCCCCGTCCACCCCGGCCTCGTCGGCCGCCGCGAAGCTCCCCGCGGCCGCCACCAGCTCCTCCACGTTCGCGCGGCGCTCGGCCACGTTCTCCTCGCCGAGCGCATCGAGGTGCTCCAGGTAGCTCACCGCGTGGACCACGCGCACGAGCAGCGCGTCCACCGGCTCGTCGCACCGGGCGGAGATCTCGTCGAGCACGCCGAGCAGATGCCCGGCCCCGTTCGCCGCGGCCCGCGTCAGCGCGCCCTCGGCCGCGAGCGCGCGCAGGGCTTCGACCGGCGGCAGCCCGCGCGCGGCCATGGTGGATTCGACGAGCCCGCGCGCGCCCGGTCCCAGGCCGCGGCGAGGCGTGTTCCACACGCGCCAGAACGAGGCGCCGTCGGCGGGATTCACCGCGAGCCGCAGGTACGCGAGCAGATCCTTCACCTCGCGCCGCTGATAGAAGGCCACGCCGCCCACCAGCTCGTAGACCAGGCCGGTCCGGCGCAGCTCGGTCTCGAGCGCGCGCGACTGGGCGTTCGTGCGATAGAGCACCGCCGCCTCGTCGAGGCGGCCGCCACCGCGCAGATGATCCTCGAGGAAGCGCCGGACCAGGGCCGCCTCGTCGGCCTCGTCCAGCGCCAGCTCGAAGCGCAGCCGCGGTCCGTCGCCGCGCTCGCACCACAGATTCTTGCCCCGCCGCGCGCGGTTGTTCGCGATCACCGCGTTCGCCGCGCGCAGGATGTTGCCGGTCGAGCGGTAGTTCTGCTCGAGCCGCAACACCGCGGCGCCGGGGAACGCGCGCTCGAACTCCAGCACGTGGGCAGGGTCCGCTCCCCTCCAGGCGTAGATAGACTGGTCGTCGTCCCCGACCGCGAACAGGTTTCCGTGCACCGCGGCGAGCGCCGCCACCAGACGGAACTGGGCATGGTTCGTGTCCTGGAACTCGTCGACGAGCACGTGCTGGAAGCGGCGTCCGTATCGCTCCGCCAGATCCGGACGCTCGCGCAGCAGCCGCACCGGAAGCGCGATCAGGTCGTCGAAGTCGAGCGCTCCGGCGCGCGCCAGCTCGCGCTGGTAGAGCCCGTAGATCTCCGCGTCACGGCGTCCCTGCGGGCTCGAGGCCGTGCGTTCGAACTCCGCCGGCCCGACCAGCGCGTTCTTGGCGTCCGAGATGCGCTCGATCACCTGTCCGAGCCGGATCGTTCCCTCCGGCAGCTCGAGCCGCCGGATCAGGCCGCGCAGCACGCCCTCCTGGTCCTCGCGATCGTAGATCGTGAAGTCAGGCGGGATCCCGGCCGCGGCCGCCTCGCGGCGCAGCAGGCGCACGCCGGTCGCGTGGAACGTGCCGATCCAGAGCTCCCGGCCCATCTCGCCCGCCGCGGCGAGGATGCGCTCCCGCATCTCGCGCGCCGCGCGGTTCGTGAAGGTGAAGGCCAGGATGCCGCGCGCCGGCACGCCGGACGCGAGCAGGCGCGCCACCCGCGCCGTCAGCACGCGCGTCTTGCCGCTGCCGGCGCCGGCCACCACGAGCAGCGCCCCGCCCGGATGCTCGACGGCCCGGCGCTGCTCGTCGTTGAGGCTTACGCGGAGGTCCAAGGGCGTACGGGGGGATGGGTGCGGATCGGGAACGGAGGCCGATCGCAATCTACTCGAATGCGGCGGGGGCGTCCAACGCCGCCCGCTCAGAACTCGGGGCCGACGCTGAACTCCCACACGGGGCGCCCGACCTCCGCGAGGTTCGTGCGCCACGCGGCGTCGAGCTTGAGCACGAGGAAGGCGATCCGCGTGCGCGCCCCCGCGCC
>DATKKO010000002.1:0-3480 GCA_035542955.1 Terriglobales bacterium | reverse complement strand
CTCGTCGAGCAGCGGGCCGACGCGGAGCAGATCGAAGGCCTCGCCCGCGGGCCCGTGGAGCAGCAGCAGGGTCACCGCATCGCCGCCGCTCGGCGGCGGCAGATACTCGTGGACGAACGCGTCCGCGGCGGGGCGGGTCATCGCGGCGCGCCCTCGCGCAGGATCATGCCGTGGCCCGGACGGTTCAGCGCGTCGCCGTAATACAAATGACAGCCGGCGGGGTCATCGAGCTCGACCGTCCGCTCGACGAGGCGCAGCCCGAGGACGCCCGCGTAGAAGTCCGGATGGGACTGCGCATCGCCCGCGATCGCCGTGACGTGGCGGATGCCGTCGATACCCGAAGCCATGTTCCTCCCGCGCGGCACGGGCACGACGCTACTCCCCGGCCCGGACGAAGGCCAGTCCCCGTCCCGCGCCCGCCATGACGCGCGCTCGCGCGCCGCCGGGCGGCGGACGGAACCGTCCACGTTGTGATCTCGACCCTCTCCGGCTACGCTGCGCAATATGAGCCGAACCGGCACGCTGCGTGCGGCCTTTTTCCTCGCCCTCGGTCTGCCGCTGGCCGGATGCTGCCTGTGGTTGATGCACGCGACCGCATGGGATCTGGGCGGGCGCTCCCCCGTGCTCAACTACGATTCCGCGCAGTACGCGCTCGCGGCGCGGGAGTTGGCCACGCACGGCCGGCTCGCGACCACCTTCGCCCTGCCGATCGAGCTGGTCCGCCACGCGCGGCCGCCCTGGCCGCTGGCGACGATCCAGCCCGGACTGGTCCTGGTCGAGGCCGCGCTGTTCCGGCTCGCGCCCTCCACGATCCACCTCGGCCGACTCGTCGTTCCGCTCTCCCGCCCCGATCAGCGCGAGTGGCTCGTGCTCGTCGCGCCGTTCTGCTGCTTCATCCTCATCGGATTGCTGCTGGCGGTGATCACCTCGCGACTCCTGCGCCGCTACGCGCCGGGCGTGCCCGAGGGGCGCCGGCTCGCGGCCGCGATGGTCGTGGCGCTCGCGTTCTATCTCGACCCCGAGGCGCAGCACTTCGCCTGCGGCGGTTTCACCGAGCTGCCCTTCATGCTCGGTCTGGTGCTCGCGGTCGCCGCGCTGGCGCTGGGACCGGCCTCGCGCCGCCCGTTCCTGTTCGGGCTGCTCCTCGGCCTGACCGGCAGCTTCCGCGCGAACATGCTCTGGCTCGCCCCGCTCTTCGCGCTCGCGGCCTGCGCCATGCCGGACGCGCGCGGCAAGCGCGTTCGCGTGCTGGCGCTGGCGCTCGCGGGCTACGCCCTCCCGCTCGCGCCGTGGTGGATCTACAAGTGGCGCGCCTTCGGGACGCCGGCCTGGGATCTCAGCCGGTTCGTGATCTGGGACCGGGTCGGGGGGCGCACGTGGTTCTCGCTCTACCACCAACCCGCGGAGCCGGTCGTGCCCCACGGGTGGGAAGCGCTCCGTCTGCTCGCCGCCAAGGCCCGCGTGAACGTGCGGCCGCTCGCGCTCGGCGCCTCGACCGGGACGCGGGCGCTGTGGCTCGGGTCGATCATCGTCTGGCTCGTCATGGCCCGGCCCTGGAGCCGCGTCGCGAGCCGGAGCGCGGCGGGCGATGCCGCAGCCCGCCCCGAAGGAGGTTCGCCCGGGCCCGAGATCGCGCCCTCCCGCTCGATCGCGGCGCCCGCGGCCGACGTGCGGCCGCTCGCGATCACCGCGATCGCGGTGCTCCTCGCCTTCGCGTTCGGCGTGGTCGCGGCGGCCGTCAGCATTCCCTGGCTGCGCTACGTGTTCCCGACCCGCATGCTGATCGAGCTGACGGGGATCCTGGCGTTGTGGAGCGTGGTCACGATGGCCTCGGAGCTGGCCTCGCTGCCCGGTTGGAGACGCGGGCTCTACATCCTCGTCGGACTGCTCGTGCTCGGCTGGGGGCTCTTCGATTCCTATCGCGGCAACCTCGAGGCGCACACGACATCGGCCACGCGAGCGGAGCCGAACGTGATCAACATGATGAAGATCACGGTGCTCATGAACCGCGAGATCCCCGACGACGAGCCGGTGATGAGCAATCTGGGTCCGCTGCTCGCCTGGACCGCGCGCCGCCCGGTCCTCCACCTCGCCGAGTCACCCGACGAGCTGGAGGCCTGCCGCCGCAAGCTCGAGTTCCGGAACGTGCTGCTCGTGTTCCGCGCCCCGGCCAACGCGTGGGGCGAGTGGCGCGAG
Organism: Terriglobales bacterium; assembly: GCA_035542955.1. Classification (GTDB taxonomy): domain Bacteria; phylum Eisenbacteria; class RBG-16-71-46; order RBG-16-71-46; family RBG-16-71-46; genus JANXPZ01. Next base: position 1,284 of record DATKKO010000002.1, on the reverse strand, counting down.
GTCGTGTCCGAGCCCGCCCGGGCGCGGGATCATGCGGAATGGAACGTGGACACCGTGCGCGAGTGGCTGACCTCGGACGGCTTCCGCGTGATCTGGCTCACGCTCAAGCCCGCGGGCCCTCGCTTCGCCGCGGCCCCGGCGCGATCGGGCTGAGCGCTTCCTCTTCGCGCGATTGCCTGCGCCGCGGCGATCTCAGACGGGGTTGATCGCGAGCAGGGACGCGCCCAGCGCGAGCGAGGCCTCGTCGACGTCCTGCGGGGCGACCCAGATCAGCGAGCCGAAGCGGCGGCCGCCGCACACGACCCCGGCCGTCGCGCGCACGTTGATGTTCGCGTCGCCGAGCCGGGTCATCAGCTCGCCCATGGCGCCGGGCTTGTCCGTGCCCTGCACGAGGAAGGCGGTCTTCGCCGGCCCCGGGTCGATGCCAAGCCTGCTCGCGGCCGCTCGGAACGCGCCGGGATTCTCGGGGACGAGGTCGACCTGCGTCCTGCCCGGCCCAACGGGGAAGGCGAGCACGGCGAGCAGGTTCACCTTCTGTTCCGCGAGCCTGCGCCCCAGGCTCGCGCCCGCTCCGGGCCGATCCTCGATGGTGATCGCAAAGTACTCGACGCGACGGACCCGATCTTTCATGACACGCCTCCGCTGGGTGGCCGCGGCCGCATCCCGCGGCCCGCTGCGTATTCGATGCGGATGAACGTGTCGGTCCTGTCAACGGGAGGACAGGAATCGGGCGGCGGCGGGCGCGGGGTGCCGGCCCGGGCCGGGCCTGAGTGCTCGCGACGAGCGGCCGACTACCCCAGCCGCATCTCGCGCGCGCCGCCGTCCGCGGAGTCGACCCGCACGCGCCAGGCGCGTTGTGCCGGCACGCAGACCGCGCGGTCGCCCTCGGTGCAGTAGGCGAACGAGAGCTCCACGCTCCACTCGCCCGGCGCCACCGCCTCGGCCGGGATCGCCAGCGTGACCGGGAAGCTCGCCGCCGTGCGCGTCGCCTGGAAGAGCGTGCGCCTGTCCGCGCGCACCCGCAGCGTGAGCGGCGCTTCCGGATTCGGATGCGCGCCCGCCGGCAGCCCGCCGTCCGCGATCAGCGTGATCGCCGATCCCCGGCGCAGCGTCACCGGCGCGACCTCCTCGCCCGCTTCGGGCGCGGCTTCCTCGCGCGCCGGCGCCTCGAGGCCCTCGATCGCGATCTCGGTCCACGCCCCGCCCGCGAGATCGAGCCGCACGATGCGGTGGTTGTTCGTGTCGGCGACGAACGCCTCGTCGCCCGCGACCGAGAGACCTCCC
>DATKKO010000001.1:0-7705 GCA_035542955.1 Terriglobales bacterium | reverse complement strand
GAACGCAAAGCTCCGGCGCAGATCCTCGGCGGCCTCGGTCCACATGCCGTCGTCCATCGCGATGTCGCCGAGGCCGGCGTAGGCGAGCCCGCGGAGGGCGCGGGACACGCTGGAGTCGCGCGCGATCGCGGAGAACGTGGCCGCGGCGCCGGTGCGGTCCCCCCGCGAGCGCTGGGCCTGAGCGAGATTGAGGCGGATTTGGGCCGCGTGCGGATCGATCCCGATGGCGCGGCGCAGGATGAGCATGGCGGGGCCGGCGGCGCCCTCCTTGAGCAGCTCCACGGCTTGGTCGTTCAGCGCCTGCGCTTTGGCCGCGCGATCGGCGGGGCTCGCGAACTGGTCGCGCAGGCGCAGGACGAATCGTAGTCCGAACACGGTGAGCAGGGTCAGCCCGACCGCGAACAGGGCGCTCCTGACCCGGCGCGCCCACGGCGAGGGCGGCTCGCGCCGGACGAGCGCGGGCTCCTGTCGCGGCACTCGCTCGACCTCGACCTCCTCGGTCTGCTGCCGCGCGAGGGCGGTCGCGGGAGCGGCCGCGGGCTCGGGCGCGGGCACGGCCCCGCCGGTGAGCAGCGACAGCTCGCGGCAGAACGCGGCCGCGTCGATGCGGCGCTCGGGGTCCTTCTCCAGCGCGCGGAGCACGAGCGCCTCGATCTCCGCGCTCACCTCCGGACGCGCTTCGCGCAGCGGCCGCGGCGGCTCGTTCGCGATCATGTAGAGCAGGGCGAGCGGGCTCTCGCCGGGGAAGGGGAGCGAGCCCGCGAGCACCTCGTGGAGCACGACGCCGAGCGCGAAGACGTCGGCGGGCGCGCCGATCGCGCCCCGCGTCGATTCGGGCGCCATGTAGGCCGCGGTCCCGAACGTGGTGCCGGTCATGGTGAGGCGCGAGGCCTGCGCCGCGCGTGCGAGGCCGAAGTCCATGGCCTTGATCGCGCCCTCGGCGTCGAACATCAGGTTCTCGGGCTTGATGTCGCGGTGCACGATGCCGCGCCGGTGCGCGTGGGCCAGCGCGTCGGCCACGTCGCGGACGAGCGCGAGCGCCTCCGGGATCGGGAGGGGCCCGCGCGCGATGCGGTCCCGCAGGCTCTCGCCCGACATCAGCTCCATGGCGATGAACACGGTCGCCCCGTCGCGCTCGAGCGCGTAGAGCGTGGCGATATGGGGATGCGAGAGCGCGGCGGCGGAGAGCGCCTCACGCTCGAAGCGTCGGGCGCTCTCGGGATCGGCGGACAGCTCGGGCGCGATGAACTTGAGGGCGACCGAGCGCTGGAGCGTGAGATCACGCGCCTCGTAGACCTCGCCCATGCCGCCGCGGCCGATGAAACGCAGGATCTCGTAGTGGAGGATGCGCCGCTTCTCCATGATGGATCAGGCTAGACGGGATGCGAGACTCTGGCAATCACGAGGAGATTGCGAGCGGCGCCGGGGGGCGCTCCCGGGCCAGCACTCGCTCGCGCCCGGTGCCACGCTCGGACACTTCGGGCATCGACACGCACGCAAGGGCACGCCCGAGGCGGAATGCGCTTGCGTGCTGCCCTGGCGCTCGCTCGTTCTCCCGCGTCATTCATCCGCTCCGCCGTCCCTGGCTGCGCGGGACGCGGACGTTGCCCGGAGCGCTCCCCGGCCCCGATCGCCCCACGATCTTCCCTCGACCGCGCCGGGCAATTGCGCTATCACATCGGGGCGCACTTCCCCGGAAGGAGGCCGTATGCGCTGCGATCCCGTTCGCCTGGTGCCGCTCGCACTCGTTCTCGGCGCTCTCGCGCTCGCCGCCCGTCCCGCCGCATCGCAGCCCTATGCGCGCTTCGCCGTGCCCGACAGTGCTCTCGTTTCGGCGATCCGGTCCGCGGGGGCCGACTTCGAGAGCGCGTGGAACGCCCTGCTCGTCGCCGAGCTGCGCGGCACGCTCGCGCGCGCGGACTCGGCGCGGACGCTGCGCGCGCTCGAGCGCCGCGTCGCGAGCGCCGAGCCGCGGGCCACCGGCACGCGCATCGCGACGGCGGCGCTCGATCTGCGGCGGCGCTGGAAGCGCGCGCAGTGCGGGCAACGGATCGCCGCTGCGGAAGCCGAGGCCGCGGCGGTCGCGGCGCAGCGCGCGAACCGCTGGGCGGAATCGGACAGCCTGTTCCGCGTCACGATCGAGCGATACCGCGCCCTCGGCGAGAGGAGACGCGAGGCCTGGGTGCTGGGCAGCGCCGGATCCACGTGGTTCCTGGCCGGCGACTACGCGCGCGCGGACAGCCTGTATCGTCTCGCGCTCGCAGCCCGCCGCGCGGTGGGCGACTCGGGTCTGGTCGCGCGCGCGCTCAACACGCTTGGCTCGATCGCGTATCTGACCGGCCGGGACGCCGAGGCGCGCGGGCTCCTGCTCCAGGCGCGCGCCCTGCGCCTCGCGCTCGGGGACCGGGCCGGGCTCACCTCGACGCTGAACTCGCTCGGGCTCGTGACGGCGCGGATGGGGGAGCGCGACTCGGCGCAGCGGATGTACGAGGAGGGACTCGCGATCGCGGTCTCGCGCGGCGACAGCGTCGGGGTGGGCTCCCTGCTCGACAACTACGCGCGCCTGGTGAGTGAGGCGGGCGAACCGGGGCGCGCGCAGGCGCTCACCGAGCGCGGCATCGCCATCGCGCATCTGCGCGAGGACACGCGCGGCGAGGCACGCCTCCAGTTCACGCGCGCGGACCAGCTCCGCGCGCAGGGCCGCTTCGTCGAGGCGGCGGCGGGCTTCGCGTCCAGTGCGGCCCTGAGCGAGGCCGCGAACGATCCGCGCGAGCGCATGATGGCGCTGATCAGCCTCGGGCGCGTCTGGATCGGTGTCGAGGACCCCGCGCGTGCGCTGCCGCCGCTCGAGCAGGCCGTGGTCCTCGCGGACTCGCTCGGCGATGTGACGCACGGCATCATCGCCTCCAACAATCTCGCCATTGCGCTGCGTCTCGCCGGCGATTTCGTCGAGGCGACTCGCCGCGCGCTGCGCGCCGGCGAGCGGGCCGTCGCGGCCGGCGATTCGGATCTCGTTCACGCGGTCTGCTTGACGCTGGGCCAGCTGGCCTCCGACCGGGGCGACGTCCGCAGGGCGCGGGACTGGTACGAGCGCGCCCTCGCCGCCGTGCGGCAGCCGACCGCCGAGAGCCGCACCACGGATCTCGTCGATCTCGGCTACGTCGCGGCCCTGCAGGGCCGCCTCGACGACGAGGAGTCCTTCTTCCGCGACGCGTTGGGGCTGGCCGAGTCGGCGGGCCTGACGGATCAGCGCTGGCGCGCGATCCTCGGCCTCGGCGACGCGGCCGAGAGGCGCGGCCGAACGTCCGACGCGCTGGGCTGGGACCGGAGCGCCGCGACCCTGATCGACACGCTGCGCTCACGGCAGAGGGAGGAGCGCGGCGCGGTCGCGCTCTTCTCCGGCCGGCTCTATCCGTACGAGGCTCTCATCCACCTGCTCGGGAAGCTGGACGCGCGGTATCCGGACAGCGGCTTCGCGGCCGAGGCCTTCCTGTGGGCCGAGCGCGCGCGGGCGCGCGCCCTGCTCGATCTGGTCGCGGAGCGCGGGCGCGCCGCCGCACCTCTGACCCTCGACGGCGCGCGGGCCCTGCTGCGCTCGGACGACGAGGCGCTGCTCGAGTACAGCGCGGGCGATTCGTCCACCTCGCTCTGGGTGCTCACCCGCCGCGCGTGGCGGCGGTTCGCACTCCCCGCGCGGCCGGCGCTCCAGTCGCGGACCGCGATCCTGAGGCGCGCGCTCGCCGACCCGGCCTCCGCCGAATCGAAGTCCGCCCGGACCGCGGCGCGCGCGCTCTACCGCGTGCTCGTCGAGCCCGCCGAGCCGATGCTCCACGGCGTGACCCGCCTCGTCGTCGCCCCCGACGGGCCGCTCGCGCTCGTGCCCTTCGAGGCGCTGCTCGCGCGCGACGCGCCCTCGACCGGAGCGCCGCCGAAGGGCGCGTTCCTCGTCGAGCGCTACGAGATCTCGTACACGCCCTCCGCCACGACGCTGGCCACGCTCGCCGCCGCTCCTCCGGCGGGTGGCGCCCTGTTCGCGCTCGGCGATCCCGCGTTCGCGCCCGATTCGTCATCGGGAGCGGAGACCCGTGTCACCGCGCCGGCGCTGCCGCCGCTGCCCAGCACGCGCGCCGAGATCGAGATCCTGAGAACGCTGGCCGGTGCCAGGACGTGCGTCACGCTCACGGGAGCGGAGGCAACCCGGACCGCGCTGCTCGCGAGCCCCGCGCTACGGACGGCCGGCATTGTGCATCTCGCCACGCACGGCGAGGCGGACGAGAGGGAGCCCGCGCGCTCGGGCCTGTGGCTCGCGCGCGAAGGCGGGGTCCCCGGGTTCCTCTCGCTCGGCGACATCCTCGCGACGGGCATCGCCGCGGACCTGGTCACGCTCTCCGCGTGCGAGACCGGCGTCGGCCGGCTCGAGCGCGGCGAGGGCGTGCTCGGCCTCGCGCGCGCGTTCATGGCCGCGGGGGCGCGCAGCGTGGTGATGAGCCTGTGGCCGGTGAACGATCGCTCGAGCGCGCTCCTCATGGAGCGCTTCTACCGACCGCTGCTCGCGCAACGGATGCCGCGCGAACACGCGCTCGCCGAGGCGAAGCGCGCGCTGCTCGCCGATCCGCAAACGCGCTCGCCCTTCTACTGGGCGCCGTTCGTGCTGCTCGGGGCGACGGGACCGGTACGCTGACCCGGCGCGAACACGCGACCGGGGACGGCGAGTCGTTCGCCGCCCCCGTTCGCGATTCGGTCGACGACTATCTCAACCAGATCAAGCGCTGCTTGAACTCGCGGCCCTCGGCCCGGAGCCGGACGAAGTAGAGACCGGCTCCGATCCGGCTGCCGTTCTCGAGCCTGCCGGTCCAGGTCACGTCGTGCCAGCCGGCCTCCTGTCGTCCGCTCGCCAGCATCGAGATGCGGCGCCCGAGCACGTCGAAGAGTTCGAGCCGCACGTCGGTCGCGCGCGGCAGCCCGAAGCGCAGCCTCGTGCGCCCGGAGGCCGGGTTGGGGCGGATCGGCGCGAACGAGAGCACCGCGGGCAGAGGCTCGACGCTCGTGGCAGGGGTATCGGCGATGGAGAACGGGTCGCTCACCGCCAGCACGCCGATCACCTCGCTCCCGTCGCTGTCATCGCGCTCCACCAGCACGATGGCCACCAGCACGCTGTCCGCGGTGGTGTCCGGCACGGCCCACGCGTAGCTCCCCGTGTTGCGCAGATGCGTGGCGTCCAGCGTCCACGTCGCGCCCCAGTCGTACGAGTGGAGCACCGCCACCCACAGGAACTTCATCAGGCAGGGCGAATCCCAGCGGACGGGGAAAGGCTGACCCCCGTTCAGCACGGCCCCGGCGGTCGGAGCGGTGACGTCGAAGCGAACCACGCGGATCGTGTCGGTGCCGGTGAACAGGCGATTCCCCATGCTTCCGGTCACGGTGACCGGCACGTGATCACCGTCCGGCACGGCCAGCGCGACGGCCTTGCGATCGAACTTGACCCGCACGTCCGGGATCCCGTCGCGATCGTGATCGCCCACGACCGCGCCCTGGCTCGAATCCGCGCGGACGACGCCGTTGAGGCGGATCGAGTTCAGCGAGATGTCCGCCGCCTGGAACGGAGCCGGAGGCTCGATGTAGCCCGTCTCCCAGTGTCCCAGCATCGCCAGAACGATCCAGTCCGGATCGAGATCGAACTCGACGGTCACCGGCGGCAGGCTCTCGGGCACGCCGATCACACTGACTGTCCCATCTCCCGCGTTGCATACCAGCACGAAGGCCCCACGGCTCGGGTCCACCGCAATGCCGGCCGGGTTCTTCCCAACGGGAATGGCGGCGACCAGCGTCAGGACGACGGAGGGCCCCGGCGAGATGGTGACGGCACCCGGCACGTTCGAGGCCGTGATCGAGAAGGTCAGCACCGAGCTGCCGTCGCTGTTCGTCACGTAGAGCAGGGCGCCGTCGGGACGGATCGAGACCGACTGGCCGCCCGAGCCGACGTTCACCGTGCCCACGACCTTGTACTGATTCGGGTCCTGCGGCGCGATGTTGATGATCTTGATCGTGCCGTCCTGGCACAGCACGAACAGCACCGTGCCGTCGGGACGGATCGAGACCGACTGGCCGCCCGAGCCGAGGTTCACCGTGCCGACGACCGCGTCCGTCGCCAGATCGATCACCACGAGCGTGCCGCCCGAGGTGGCGACGAAAGCCTGCGTGCCGTCGGGACGGATCGAGACCGACTGGCCGCCCGAGCCGACGTTCACCGTGCTCACCACCTCGTCGAAGGTGGCGTTCCCGGGATTGGCGTCGATGATGGACACCTCGTTCGACCCCGAGTTCGCCACTACCACCTTCGGTCCGAGCGCCGAGACCGCGATGTCCCGGGGGGCGCTGCCGACCGGGATCGTCGCCACGACCTTGTCGTAGTCGGCCGAGGCCGGCCGGATGTCGATCACGCTCACGTTGTTGCTGCCGGTGTTCGCAACATAGCCCCGCGAGTCGTCGGGCAGCAGCGCGAGGCCCTGTGGCTGGAGCCCCACCGTGATGTTGGTGATGGTCTTCGCCCCCGGGATGTCCAGCGCCGTGACGCTGTTGCTCGTGGGATTGGTGACGTAGGCGCGCAGGCCGTCCGAGGTAACGACGACGTCACGCACGCCCTGCGAGGCCGACAGGTTGTTGATGACTCCGCCCGGGCTGGCATTCGGCTCGAGCACGACGAAATTGAGCGCGTTGCTCGTGGACCCGCCGGTCTGCACGGTGACGGGCCCGCTGGTGGCGGCCAGCGGCACGGTGGCCACCAGCGAGACGGGCGTGGCGCTCGTCACGGTCGCCAGCGCGCCGTTGAAGAACACGGTGTTCTGAGCCGCGATCGGGCTGAAGCCCTGCCCCTCGATCACGATCGGCGTGGTCGTGGCCCCCGCGGGCGGGCTCAGATTCGCGATCGTGAGCGCGGGTGGCGCCTGGATGGTGAAGACCGAGCTGGCTCCGTCCGCTGTCGTGAGGCCGTAGCTGTCCACGACGGCCGGCTGGACCACCAGGGAGCAGCGCGCCGAAAAGACCAGCGGCAGAGCGGGCTGGAAGATCCAGCTCTTGCGGCCCGAGCCGCTGTGCAGCGCGCCGGCGACCGGATTCGGCCCGCAGTAGAGCTTGAGCTTGGCGGCCACGCTCGTGGAATCCATGGCCTTGTTGAAGGTCGCGGACACCGCCGTGCCGGCGTTGAGGTTCGTGGCGTTGTTCGCGGGGCCGAGAGAGACGACCACCGGTGGCAGCACGCTGTCGGCCAGCACGACTTGGGCTGTCGCCACGACGGACACGCCGGGCGCGCCCAGCACGCCGACCACGAGCGAGTCGGTCCCCGACGAGGTCGAGAGCCGCCACTTCACCGAAACCTCGCCGTTCACGTCCGTGACATGCCAGAGCGGCGTGTCCCAACTGTCGAGGATGGGCATCAGTCCGTGGACGCCGTCGAAGCGTAGCACGGTGCCGACCTGTGGGTTGCCGGAGCCGTCGATGGCGCGGAAGCGGAGCGCCTCCGAGAGGAACGTGTTCTTCAGCCCGCTTTGGCCCCCGCCCGAGACCAGGGCGATCGAGGCCGCGCCGCTCAGACTGTAGAGGCTCACCCCGGCGGCGCCGGGTCCCGGGTAGCCGGGAGTGTGGGTGCCGATCCAGAGCCGGCGCCCGTCCGCGGAGGCCGTGAATTGTCTCACCGGCTGCGTGGTGG